>NZ_JANDHW010000008.1 GCF_024330105.1 Coprobacter tertius | reverse complement strand
TTGCGGTGGCGCTGGTGACGCTACTGTACCTGCCCGCGGTCTCGTGTGTAGAAAATCTTTCGAACGAACCCGATGTCGATACCGGCGGCACGGGGAAATTAGTCCCCCTTCGTTTCTCCGCATCGGTAAAGGGGGCGGGAGAAATTCCCGCGTCTGCCGGGTCGAGGACGATAATGCCATGGAATGATCCTGACTATACGATTTGGAGTGGGGATTATGAGTATGACTTTACAACCTATATAGGAGTGATGGGAATGACCATCACCCAGTATCCGGAGGGCGGCGAAATCTTTTTCGGTTCTGTGAAAACGACGGGCGGTACCCTCAACGATGCGCGTTGGGTATATTATGCTGAGAAGCCGGATGGAGCCGTAAGACCGGAGTGCTATGCCGGTAAAAAGATACGGGTCGTTTTTTACGGCCCTCTGGATTCGAAAATCCCCGGTATAAAGGGTCTCGGCTTCGATTTTACCGGTGACCTCCGCGGGGATGATAATGGTCAACCTGATTACATTTATTGCGACACCACCTACGTAGTGCCCGAAAACGGAGAGCCGATAGAATTGAAGATGAAGCACGCCTTCGCCTATATCCGGATAAACGTGACCAAATCGCTCGACAAAGATAGGCACAAGCTCTCTCAGGTCGATCTCGACAATATGGGCGACGTGTGGATAAAAAACAAAGGTTATATCAACCCCGCCACGGGCGATACGGTGTCGGGTGCCGACTACCCCGAGCTGCGCTCGCAGGCGGGTCCCCTCTCGTATGGAGGCACATGGGAGCTTGATCTGAACGATCCCTCAGTACGTGATTTCTTCGTGCCGGCCTTTATGAGCGATACGCTCAAAGACGAAACGGTGGTGATCGCGCTCACGGTGAACGGTAAGAAAAAGATATTTCCCCTGCGGCGCAACCACCTCAACCACGAGCGGCGTAACGGAAAAGACTACTACGGTTTTGCCCCGGGGTATAAAAATACCTACAACGTGGTGTACGACAATACGGCCATGCGGCTCATCCTTACCGACTGGAACACCGTCAACCGCGACGGCGACTTCGGCATACCTCCCTCCGGCGTGAAGGGGATAGAATTCACTTATTTGCTGCAAAATGAATGGAATTATTTCCCGACCATGGGTTCTCTCGCAATAGGCGACCATAGATACGATAGCTGGCTGTCTACGGTAGCCCTCGGTAACAACGGGATTTATGTCGACGGTACGGATGCGCATAAAGCAAATTATTCAGGTGCGATATTGGACCGAGGGGGAGCCGGTGACAAAAATGTGTACGAAAAAGAAAAACCTTCCGCCGACTTTTTTATGACCCAAGAGAATGTAAGCACCGTACCGGTGCCCTGGGAAGGAGCCGACGGGGCGCTCATCGCCAAAGAATTGTGCCGCAAATACCGGGGCGGCGGTTTCACCAACTGGCGTCTGCCTCGCGCATCGGAGTTTCGTATGATCCCCGTTTCTTATACGTATGGTAATAAGTATGAGAGCCTGAATTTTGGCACTGCAAATACAACCGATACTTACTGGACGGCTACCGAAGCCTCTGCTACGACGGCCTGGACGATATATATCACGGATACCGCTGCTCCTGTTAACAAACTACCGAATTTGGATGTCCGCAACAAGAAAACCACGCTGGCGAGCGTACGCTGTGTGCGGGATAATAAGAAATAATGACGGAGGGGGTGTTTAGGTATGAGCATAAAAAAGTTCTAAAGCCATTTATTAAAATAAATAAGGGTAAGCTATTAAAAATAAATAACTTACCCTTATTTGCGGAGTGAGGGGGATTCGAACCCCCGAACCGCTTTAGGCGATTACACGCTTTCCAGGCGTGCCTCTTCAACCACTCGAGCATCACTCCATGAAGATCGTTTCGTAAAACGAACCGCAAAAGCAGTGCAAATATAATCTTTTTTCCTTATCTGGCCAATTTACCGGCTTTTTCTTTTATGACGATAATGGGGATTAAAATTTTACGGTGATATTTCCTCCGATAGTAAACGGGCGTCCCTGCTGCACGAATCCGTTATTGTGTGTAAGGTCTTGGGCATTCATAACATCGAAATAAAAAGCCTGATACCGTTTGTTCAACAGGTTTTTACCCCATATTCCCAGTTCGATGCACCCCTTGGTAAAAGAAATATTTCCGTCGATGAGGTCATAATAAGGTTGAGATACATTATTCGCTTCGTTCCAGTAAATACGTCCCCGGCCGATATATTGAGCGTTGATATTGATGTTATCGAGCCACCGGCAGTTAACGGGTATCGAATAACCTCCGGTTATGGCCAGAGTATGTTTCGGAGCGAAAGGTACATAGTTATCTTTATAATCGGTTTCCCCATCGTGGTTATTGATGAATTTAGCATAGGTAAAGCCATAATTTATACCGAATTGCAGGTTATCGACGGGAGTAATGCGAAGGCTGGCTTCTAACCCTTTGCTCGACGAATGTCCCGAATTTTTAGTGATACGGCCATAGCCGCTTACGACTGAGATTTGCTGGTTACGGCAATCGATATAAAATGCCGACAAGTCTATCGAAACGCGTTTCTCCCATAGTTGTGTGCGACCTCCGATTTCGTAATTCCAGCTATGCTCGGGTTTGTAAGAGATAACATCGTTTACGCTGATCTCGGAATTATTCCCATTCCCGGGAATCGATCCTCCGCCTCCGGGAATCTGGCTCATCCCCTCTTCCATAATTTTAGTTCTGATCTGATCCTGAATCAGGTTCGAAAACATCTGGAAATTATAACCTCCCGATCGGTATCCGCGAGTTACCGAGGCATATACAAACCATCTGTCGTCGGGCATATATTTCAGTTCGAATTTCGGTAATAATTCCCACGTATTCATTTCTTCTTTCCCGTTTAATTCTAATGGGATGGGAGAGAGGGAAACCGGAATCGTAGTGGGGCCCATTTTTATATTCATGTGACTTTGCAAGGGGGCGGTAGAATGCGTGTCGTGTTTTATTTGTGTATGTTCGTAGTCGAGGCGTAAACCCACGGTTCCCGATAATTTACAGGGGAAATTGTAAGTCATCTGTTTAAACACCGCCATACCGTAAGTAGGTGTTTTATAAATGCCGTCGACGTATAGGTTTTCGTTTTCCACATCCAGAGTGATATCCGGCATACGGGGATTATTTTCTTTTAATGAAGCGAGTTGTTTGTTCGTCTGGCCTTCGATAAGATATTTTATTCCGTCTTCTTTAAAATTTACCGGTCCGTCGGTGCGCAGGTTCTGATAAAAACCGAAAACACCGGCGACCCATTGTAATGGTTTTTCCGATAGTGATTTAAACGCTATTTCCTGTGTAAAAGCATGTTGTAACTGCTTTTGCTGTAAGGTAAAGACCGAAAGAGGCGTAAAATCCTGGTCCATATGCAGGTTGTCTTTCAGATATTGGTATCCGGTCGTAGAACTTAGAATAAACCGGTCGTGTATAAATTGCAGGAAAATACTGTTGGTCGAAAGGTTTCGTTCGTACGAGGACAGATCGTTATAACTTATTTCTTGCCAGTTATTTGTTTCTTCTTCATACATTTTGTAAGGGTAACCGTCCTGTTTGCTGTATTCGAAATCGGAAGTAAAATTAATTTTCAATCTTCGGTTTATTCTCCACTGAACCTGTGCTCTACCTCCGGCAACTTCTGAAATGTCTGATCGTTTTCCGGTCGTTATATTCTTGAAGTATCCGTCGTCTTTACGATATTGTCCGCTGATTGAAAACGCTATCTTATCGTTAATTTTATGACTATGGGATATTGCGGCCTGCCATGCATTGTAATTCCCATAGCCGGCTTTTATTTTGGTCCCCTGATAATCGAATGGCGATTTGGTGTATATGTTTATAAGTCCGGCCATAGTATTGCGACCGTATAATGTTCCTTGGGGACCACGTAAAACTTCTATTTTTTCGATATCCAGGAAATCGAAGTCAAAAGCACTTTTGTCGAGATAAGGGACATTATCGACGTTTAGACCCACTGCCGGAGAATTTATACGCGAACCTATTCCTCGGATATATACCGAAGAGATGAGTTTAGAGCCGTAATCGGGAATAAACAGATTCGGAGCGAGAGTCGAAAGGTCTTTCATCGAAGTTACGTTCATACTCTCGATTTTGTTTTCTCCGAATATCGAGACAGATCCCGGGAATCCGAACGCTTTAAGTTCTGTCTTGGGATTAGATACGATTTCGATTTCGTGAAGATAGAAGTTCCGGTAGGAAGACGAATCGTTCTCGGTTTTATCTGCATAATAAACCGGAAAAGCTGTAGCTGGTAATAAAATTAAATAAAAAGACAGTAAACGTTTTTTCATAAGTTTGTAGTTCTTATTTATTAACATTAAACAGGAAATAAACCTCCCGGTTTTTCGTTAACAAAGAAATTGCTAAAAAATAATGCGTACAATCACTATATGTAGTGATTTTTAGCAATAGAAAAAAGGCGGTCTCTTTTTTTTGTCGTAAATTAGCCGCCGAATCTGAATTTCGGTCATCGCTTTGTTACCCTGATTATAATGCAACCTTACAACGAAGAGGAAATAATAGAACAATTGCAACGTCCCGAAACGTGTCGTAGCGCGTTCGGTCGTGTCGTACAATTGTATAGTGAACCGTTGTATTGGCAGATACGTAAAATGGTGATATCGCATGATGATGCCGATGATCTTCTGCAAAATACTTTTTTGAAGGCCTGGACCAATATTGCTTACTTTCGTGCTGAGGCCCGGTTATCGACTTGGTTATATCGTATCGCGGTAAATGAATGCCTAACCTTTCTTAATCGCCAGCGACAGCAACAGAATATTTCTATAGACGACGGAGATTTGTTTCTGACCGATCGTCTCGAAGCCGATGAATGGTTCGATGGAGACGAGCTGCAAAAGCGTTTTCAGAAAGCCCTGCTTCGTTTACCCGAAAAACAACGCCTTGTTTTTAACATGCGTTATTACGACGATATGAAATACGAAGATATTTCTCAGGTATTGGGGACTTCGGTTGGAGCGCTCAAAGCGTCTTACCATCATGCTGCCAAAAAAATTGAGGAATATTTGTCGTCCGAAGATTAAACCTTTTGGATTAATTGCTGTCTAATAGACAAGATATATGGGAAAAGATAAGAATATATTGAAACAGTTTGACCGGAAAAGCGGATTTAAAGTCCCGGAAGGTTATTTCGAGTCTTTCAACGAGCGGTTGATGCAACAGTTGCCCGAGCAAGAGCTTAATGTCAAATCCGTTACATTGTGGGATCGGATTAAGCCTTTTGTGTATATGGCAGCCATGTTTGCCGGCATTGCCCTGATGATAAGGTTGTTTGTTACCGGGTCTTCCGACGGTTCTGTAATGAATACGGGCAGTGAAATGGCTACGACTGTTTCTCCCGAAAGTCTGGTCGATGATTATATTTTATATACGCAGGTCGACGATTATTCATTGTATGAATATTGGGCTGAAAATATCGATAGTAAATAAATAAAAAAATGAGACGCTTTATTATTTTTCTGTTGTTGATTACCCTTTCGGCAGGTTATTCTTATGCTCAAGGTCCGGCGAATAATGCGCAAAAGCAACGTTTCGAACAATTTCGGGCCGAGAAAAAAGCATATCTTACCCAGGAAATCGGACTTACTCCTGCAGAACAGAAATTATTTTTTCCGTTATACGACGAGTATCAGTATAAAAAATTTAAACTCGGTCGGGAAACTCGAATGAAAGTAAGAGACATTGGCCGTAGCCAATCGAAAGTATCGGAAGCCGAGTATAAAGCTGTGGCTGATGCAATGGTCGAATTACCCGTTAAAGAAGCACTTTTGGATAAAGAATATTATGAAAGGTTTAGTAAATTCCTTTCTCCCGAGAAATTATTTTTATATCGTAAGGCCGAGTTGACTTTTTCGAAAAAGATACTTAACGATCGGCAGAAGGCAGCGAATAGAAAACGCTGATAAAAATTGAAAGTTTATTTATCCCCCTACATTCAAATAAAGATGTAGGGGGATATTTATTTAAAAAAACAAATTATTGTATTTATAACTCTTTTCTTTAACTTTGTAAACTAAACATAAGGATTAAATAACATGAATGATCAGATAAAGCAAATTGCCGAGCGTTTAGCCGGTTTACGGGATGCCCTGGATATCGGTGCACGGGAAATGGCTGCTTCTTGCGGAATTTCAGAAGAGCAGTATCTTGCTTACGAAAGCGGTGAAAAAGATATTCCGGTCAGTACACTTCATCAGATAAGCGTTAAATACGGAATAGATCTTTCTGCTCTGATGTTTGGCGACGAACCTCGCATGAATGCTTATTTTCTGACGCGTGCCGGGAAAGGTGCAGCCGTAGAACGTACTAAAGCTTATAAATACCAGTCTCTGGCTGCGGGTTTTATGAACCGTAAGGCCGATCCGTTTATCGTTACGGTAGAACCTAATGCCGATTCGGTGCCGGTGCATTTAAATACTCATCCGGGACAGGAATTCAATCTGGTTATAGAAGGGCGCGTATTATTGCAGATTGGGGATAAGACGCTGGAACTCGGTCCTGGGGACAGTATTTATTTCGATGCTAATAGGCCTCATGGAATGAAAGCACTCGATGGAAAGACCGTAAAATTTTTGGCTGTTATTATTTAATTATCCGATTTTGCCGATTATCGGCATTAAGCAGAATCCCGACGATATGTTAGAAAAATTTATAAATAAAACCTCGTTTTCTTCTCAGGAAGATTTTATGCAGAACTTTAAAGTTAAAGTTCCTTTCGATTTTAATTTCGGTTACGATGTAGTGGATGAATGGGCAAAAACGCATCCGGATAAAAAAGCCCTTTGCTGGACGAATGATAAAGGTGAACATATCGATTTTACCTATGCCGATATTAAACGGGAAAGTGATAAAACCGCTTCTTATTTTCAATCGTTGGGAATCGGACACGGTGATATGGTGATGCTTATTCTTAAGCGCCGCTTCGAATTTTGGTTCTCGATTATCGCTTTACACAAATTGGGTGCTGTATGTATCCCGGCTACTCATTTACTTACCGAAAAAGATATTATTTACCGGTGCAATGCTGCCGATATAAAAATGATCGTGGCTGTAGGTGAAGATATTGTTACGGGACATGTCGATCGTTCTGTAAAGGACTCCCCATCGTTACGGCATCGGGTTTCAATCGGACCATCGATTCCCGAAGGTTGGGATGACTTTCATAAGGGGATCGAGGCCGCTGCACCTTTTGTGAAGCCTGATCACATAAATAGCAATGAAGATATCTCACTGCTTTATTTTACTTCCGGCACTACCGGTAATCCCAAAATGGTGGCACATGATTTTACCTATCCCCTGGGGCATATAATTACCGGCAGTTTTTGGCATAATCTTCACGAAGACAGTCTGCACCTTACATTAGCCGATACGGGTTGGGGAAAAGCCGTATGGGGAAAATTATACGGACAATGGATTGCCGGAGCAAATGTTTTCGTTTATGATTTCGATAAGTTTACACCGGCCGATGTTTTGGAAATGATCGAGAAATATCGTATAACGTCTTTTTGTGCACCTCCGACTGTTTTTCGTTTTCTTATCCGGGAAGATATGAGCCGATACGATATTTCTTCTCTCAAATATTGCACTATTGCGGGAGAAGCTCTCAATCCTAAAGTGTATGAGGAGTTTTACCGGATAACCGGGATTAAATTGATGGAAGGTTTCGGCCAGACCGAAACGACACTTACCATCGCGACTTATCCTTGGGTGGAGCCGAAACCCGGATCGATGGGGATTGCTAATCCTCAGTACGATATCGATTTGCTTACGCCCGACGGTCGTTGGGCCGAAGATGGCGAGCAAGGGCAGATTGTTATACGTACCGAAAAAGGTAAACCGTTGGGTTTATTTAAGGAATATTATCGGGATAATGAAAAAACACGGGAGGCTTACCACGATAACGTGTATTATACAGGTGATGTGGCTTGGCGCGATGAAGATGGATATTATTGGTTTGTCGGTCGTGCTGACGATGTGATAAAGTCGTCGGGTTACCGTATCGGCCCTTTCGAGGTAGAAAGTGCACTCATGACTCATCCTGCTGTTGTCGAATGCGCGATTACCGGAGTTCCCGATGAGGTACGTGGCCAAGTAGTAAAAGCAACGGTGGTATTGGCTGCCGATTATAAAGCGAAGGCGGGCGACAGTCTTATCAAAGAATTGCAGGATCATGTTAAACGGGTGACAGCTCCCTATAAATATCCCCGCGTGATCGAGTTCGTCGAAGAATTACCTAAAACGATCAGTGGCAAAATACGCCGTGTAGAGATTAGAGATAAAGATAATAAATAATTTTTTAGAATGAGATGAATTTTTGTATTATGCCCAAAAATGATTGGTTTATAGGCGAACAGGATTCAGATCGGGGTAGAATAATTACCCGTGGACGCATTTTTAGGGGTAATCAACGAAATACGACACTTTATCCGATGAGGGTAGAAGTACAGTGGTTATATAAAGGAACTGCTGACGGAATGCCTACTGAAGAAGAAACGGCCGTTACCGATAAGGTAATGAATTTATTGACCGATCGTCTTGAAGATGAGTTGATTGCATGGCTGACAGCTGTACATACCGGAGGCAGACAGGCTGTTTTTGTATATTATACCCGTTCGGTAGAAGATTTGTCTAATCAGATTAATGCTACTTTCGGGGAATTTCCTCTTCTTCCTGTTAAAATCGGAGCGACCGAAGATAAAAACTGGAAAGAATATAACCGTATGCTGAAATCTTTCGGGATTACTTACGGATAATTAAGAAAAAATATAGATGAAAGAGAATAGTACATCTCCATACCAATATAAACGTGTTGTAATAAAGATCGGTAGTAATGTGCTGACCCGTAAGGACGGAACTCTTGATGTTACTCGTATGTCGGCTTTAACTGATCAGGTTTCCGAATTACATAAAGCGGGTACGGAAGTGATTCTCGTTTCTTCTGGGGCAGTGGCTTCCGGACGTAGTGAAATTAGAAAGCATGGAAAACTCGACGCTGTTTCTGCTCGTCAATTGTTTTCGGCTGTCGGGCAAGCTAAACTGATTAATCGGTATTACGAGTTATTCAAGGAACATGGGATTTTCTGTGGACAGGTATTGACGATGAAAGAGAGTTTTTCGACCCGAAGGCATTATCTTAATCAGAAACATTGTATGGATGTCATGCTCGAGAATGGTGTGATACCTATTGTGAATGAAAATGATACGATCTCGGTTACCGAGCTGATGTTTACCGATAACGACGAGCTTTCGGGGCTTATCGCAACGATGATGGATGCGGAAATCTTAATCATTCTCAGTAATATCGACGGTATTTACAATGGAGACCCCGGTAGTCCGGGAGCGGCGGTCATACGGGAAATAAAAAGTAAAAAAAATAATTTATCAGAATATATACAAGCGAGTCGTTCTTCTTTCGGTCGGGGTGGAATGTTGACCAAATGCAGTATAGCACAAAAAGTTGCCGATGAAGGAATTCCGGTAATCATTGCTAACGGTAAACGGGATGATATCCTGATCGATTTACTTCGGGTCGGTAGCGATACGGTATGTACACGTTTTATTCATTCGGGGAAATCTCCTTCGAGTATGAAAAAGTGGATTGCTCATTCCGAAGGTTTTGCTAAAGGAGAGATTCATATAAACGAAGGTGCTGCAGCGATGCTTCTTTCCGATAAAGCCGTTAGTTTGTTACCTATTGGGGTTACCCGTATCGAAGGAGTTTTTGAAAAAGACGATATCGTTCGTATATTCGATCATTGTAATCAACCGATTGGAGTGGGACGTGTAGCTTTCGATAGTGAGAAAGCTAAAAAACTGGTCGGAAGTCAGGGGGCTAAACCTTTAGTCCATTACGATTATTTATATCTTGATTGAATATATTAAAAAAATAAACCGGGCAGCCTTTTTCACACAAGCTGCCCGGTTTATTTCCCCTTTTTATCTCAGTTTTAACGTATCACCTTCTGATGGTACGTATTCAGAGTCTTTCTTATTCATCTTATACAGATTTTTAACTCGGATGCCATATCGTTGTGAGATATCATGCATCGATTCTCCTGCTCGTACTTTGTGGAACAAATAAGGTTTTTCAGCTTTTTTATTTTTCTTCTCGAGATAGATGATATCTCCCGCTTCGAGAGGATATTCCTCCGGTATTTCGTTATAACTGCACAATTTCTTTTTCTTAAATCCCAGTTCTTTGGCAAGGGAAGCCATACTGTCGCCATCACGGGCTTCTACATAAAGGAGACCGTAAGATTTGTAAACCGGTCGTCTGATAACGATTTGTTGTGTCGTATTCGGTATTTTATCACGGCTTCCTTTGCGGTCGTATTGGTACAGTTCGTAGAGTTCGATTAACTGTATTAATTTACTGGCATAGGCTTTGTCTGTTGCATAACCGCATTGTTGCAATCCGCGGGCCCAACCTTTATAATCGGTACTTTTTAGCTCAAATAAGCGGGCGTAACGCATATTGCGGGTAAGAAACAGCGAATGGTCTTCGTAAGATTCTTTCGGATGGCGGTATTTTCTGAAACATTCTCCCTTTGCGTCATCGTCATGATATACACGGGCGCCGGTCCATTTATGACATTTTATTCCGAAATGGTTATTCGATTTGCTGGCAAGTTGTCCCAGGCCGGCACCCGATTCGAGAAGACCTTGTGAAAGGGTAATACTGGCCGGTATTTTATATTTTCGCTGTTGTTCTATGGCCAAATCCTTATATTGGTCGATGTAGCGCATATAAATGCGGTTCTTGTTCTGTGCCGTAACCGAAATACAAAAGGATACCAAAAAAAGAGTAATCAGTAAAGGTAAAGATTTCGGACAGGAGATTACCTGTCGAAAAGTCGTTTTATTCATTGTCTTTTATCCTTATTATTTTTATATTTGTATAATAGACTATACTTAACGTAATACGTAATGAAAGAATTAAATATCAATACAAAGATAACAGTTTGTTCCTATGATGAATTGAGTAATGAGGAAAAAATTCTTATCGATAAGGCAAAAGAGGCAAGTTGCCACTCTTATGCTCCGTATTCTCATTTTCAGGTAGGTGCTGCTGCTTTATTGTCTGACGGTACGATTGTTACGGGAAACAATCAGGAAAATGCAGCATATCCTTCGGGCTTATGCGCCGAGCGTGTCACTTTGTTTTTTGCTAATTCCAATTATCCTTCTCTGCCGGTAAAAACTTTGGCGCTGGCGGCGCAAACAAAGGGTGAATATACGCATGCGCAAACCGCGCCTTGCGGTGCTTGCAGGCAGGTAATTCTCGAAACCGAAAATAGATACGATACTCCTATCCGATTATTGATGTATGGAAAAGAAAGTATATATATCGTAAGCTCTATTAAAGATTTATTGCCGTTACATTTCGATAAGACGTGTCTCGAAGGATGATTTTTTATTGTCTTTGCCAAGAATAAGAGACCTTTTGTATCTGGCTGAATGATAATAATTTATAAGGATATTGAAAATTATGGGTAACGATTTGCCAACATTCAGACTGCATTGATGTCCTATGATTTGCATATCATCAAACAACTCTATTTGTAAAGATAGGTAAAAATCAATTTGTACATTAGTGCATGTATAAAAAGATTCAGATTGCGATTTTTTTGCAACGGTGAAAAAGAGGAAACAACAGCTGAGTGATGAAAAACGAATGAAGTTTATTGTGGAATGTATGATTTTTTTTCATTCAGAACGTGACTATTTCTGGAAGTAGATTATTAACTTACAAGACTTAACATTTCGTAATATGAGGCTGGGATCAATTATCCTTCCTTACCTTCTCTGACAATTTTTTGCAAATTCTATAATATCACTCTTGATGAGTTTTTTGCGTTTCTGAACTATCCCATCAAGAAATAAATAGGGGTATTTCGGAGTTGAAGATAATTTGCTCGTCGTCTGCTTTTAAAAAGATTCGGTTCCGGGGGCCAATATAATCCCAGGTTAATTCCCGTGTATCCATTTCTTGTGATATGTAATGCGTGCCTTTAAACAGGCGTCTTAAACGTTCTTCTCTTTCACTCATTTTTTTGTTATCCGGATATTTTATGGTTGCGTGTTTTTCATCGGATAGATGTGTTTCATATCTATTTCAAGGGGCATAAGGGTTATCTGTTTGGTAAATCCTTCACCTGCTTTCTTGTATCTCATATCTGGTTCTTATTTCTGCATTTTAAATAACTTAGTGAGGCGTTCTGTTAAAAAGTTGGGTTGTATCTTACCTAAATCGCCCGTGAATGCTTCAAATGCTTCGGGTTCTTCCCGTTTGAAGGCTTCCAACTCCTGTTCCACTTGTTGCCAATACTTTTTTTCTCGCTTTATTCGTTCCTTTTCCCGTTCGGGTGTGTTTTCGGGTGTAGCGATGGATGCCGGATAGAGTGGTGGCTGAAACCCTTCTGCTTTGCGTCGTTCGTAGTCTTTCTCCCGATAGGGATCGAACAGCTCTCCGGGGGGCAACGGTCTGTTTTTATCCATATACCATACCAGGATGGAGTGTGTTTGTAGTGCATCGAAAAAGGGTACAAAGTCGATGCCGTAACTGCGAAGTCCGTCAGGGTGGCTGATGGCTAACCGGCGTGGTCTGCCTGCTTGCATTAGAAACATTCCGAAACGGGCATCGGAAAAGGGGAAGGTAATAGTTCCGGGATCTCGTCCGTAGTTTTTTAATGTACGGGGATTGGGGAAGGTCATCATTCCCGTCATGCGGTCAAAAGTATAGACTTTATACGAGCGGGGTAATACCCACAAGCAAGGTAGAAGCGAAAAAAGTATAAAGATAGTTATAATGTAAATTGCGTCTCCCATCGTTGGCTCAGCAAATACAAAAGGTAGTATCAACCATAAGAGCCCTCCACCGCCAAACATGAGAAATATTGCTTCTCTCCTTCCTCTGTAGTTGAAGATAATTTGCTCGTCGTCCGCTTTTAAAAAAATTCGATTCCGGGGGCCAATATAATCTTTAGTTAATTCCCGTATATCCATTTCTTGTGATATGTAATGCGTGCCTTTAAACAGGCGTCTTAAACGTTCTTCTCTTTCATTCATTTTATTCGTTCTTTAAAGATGATTTGTTCAATTTATTTCTTGGCACACATCCGAGCTTTATGGATAGAAGAGCATGCCGGCTGTATCGACGATGAGGATATTTTGTTCGCTGTACCACAGCACTCCGTATATACATACAAGGTCGGAAAACGACTGTTTTAGTACTTTTCAAATTCGTTTCACTGCCTAAGTTCAAACTCAATGCAAATGCAGGAATGCCCTACTATTTCATTTTATCCAGGATGCGTTCCACTGATTTAGGTAGTTTGTCAGAGCTGTACTGATGTAACTCGGCAGCTCCTTCACCGATTTTAATTCGGATTGAACCAATTCTCGCAAATACTTTTTGCCACTCTACTTGTGTTTGCGCTATAGACTCTATTTATTTAATATTGTACGTCACATTTGCGTGTTCGGGAATTGCCAGCCCTAAACGTATTTAATATAAAATTAATTTATGTAAAAATGCAATAAAACAACGTATATTAACATTTGGTTGTGACTTATGTGCGTCTTCACAGTGGCTTGAAAGATGGTGTCACCCCGTATAATTAGTCATGTTTCTCTTTATTAAAAGCCTGTATATAGCAATTGTCTTATCGTTGTGAACAAATATAGATATTATTTTTAATACTCGATGTCGTTTTTCCGAGTAAGAGTAACGGGATGGTTACGTAACTCAGGTTTCAGTTGGCTTTTCGGTGGTTATACTTGGTTTCGTTCGTATAGTCCGTATTTCTTAAACCTCTTATTTACAACCTTCCTGCGCTCCTCTGTTCAATCTCTCGCTTTTTATTCTTATCTTTGTATGGAATAACCCGGAAAGGATTTTTTGAAAAATGGATAATTATATTGTTTCGGCACGAAAATATCGGCCTTCTACTTTTCGTTCGGTAGTAGGACAAAAGGCTTTAACGCAGACGCTGAAAAATGCGATCGATTCTCATAAATTGGCACACGCTTATCTCTTTTGCGGACCACGAGGGGTAGGGAAGACTACTTGTGCCCGTATTTTTGCCAAAACGATAAATTGTCTGCATCCGACTGAAAATGGTGAGGCGTGTAACGAGTGTGAATCGTGCAAGGCTTTTAACGAGCAACGCTCTTATAATATTTCCGAACTGGATGCCGCCTCTAATAACTCAGTGGAAGATATCCGGCAACTGATCGAGCAAGTACGTGTGGCCCCGCAGATAGGCAAGTATAAAGTCTTTATTATCGATGAGGTACACATGCTTTCCGCTGCTGCTTTTAACGCATTTCTGAAAACTCTCGAGGAACCCCCTCGGCACGCCATATTTATATTGGCTACTACCGAAAAGAATAAATTGTTACCTACGATTTTATCGAGATGCCAAATTTATGATTTCCAGCGAATAACGATTGCCGATACCATTGAACATTTGCAATACGTCGCCTCCAGTGAAGGAATACAGGCAGAGACCGAGGCCTTGAATATTATCGCTCAGAAAGCAGACGGTGGGATGAGGGATGCTTTGTCTATATTCGATCAGGTGGTAAGTTCTACTCGTGGAAATGTGACTTATGAGGCGGTAATCGAGAATTTGAATGTTCTCGATTATGAGTATTATTTTAGACTTACCGATGCGTTTTTGCGGAATGAAGTTCCTGATGCATTACTTATTTTTAATAAAATATTGTGCCAGGGTTTCGAAGCCCAGTATTTTATCAGCGGTTTAAGTAATCATTTTCGTAACCTGTTGGTTTGTAAAGACCCATCGACTCTTTCATTATTGGAGGTCGGACCTTCTGTGGCCGAACGGTACGGGAAGCAGGCTCTGCAGTGTGACACAGGTTTTCTGTATAAAGCGATGGAACTTAGTAATGATTGCGATCTCGCTTATCGTGCCAGTAACAATAAACGATTATTGGTGGAGTTGACGCTCATTAGGATATGTCAGCTTTCGTCACCGATACCTCCTACTGAAAAGACACAAGATCCTGTTCTCGGAAAAGTATCTCCTTCCCGATCTTCTAATCCAGAAGGTGGAATAGCCGGTACGAAAACCGGTACAATCGATAATCGCGGCTCTGTAGCCGAGCCTCAGGCCGGAATTTCGAAGCAAGTCTCTCAAACTGTTTCCGAGCCGGTAGAAAGGAAGGCGGTTGTTCCGGTTCCCGAACCGGCTGCGGCGATTTCAAAGACGGCGGTTACACGTATGGCTCCGCCTACAATCTCGATAAAAAAGCCTCAGGGAATTAAAGAAGATAACAAGCCGAAAGAGGCGCAACTCGTAGAGATGAACGAATCGTT
This sequence comes from Coprobacter tertius, assembly GCF_024330105.1. Classification (NCBI taxonomy): domain Bacteria; kingdom Pseudomonadati; phylum Bacteroidota; class Bacteroidia; order Bacteroidales; family Barnesiellaceae; genus Coprobacter; species Coprobacter tertius. Next base: position 141,718 of record NZ_JANDHW010000008.1, on the reverse strand, counting down.
CTCGAATGATGATCTTCAGCGTGCATGGATACAGTTTACCAAGACAATCCCTTCTGAAACTGTTTTGGTAAATACAATGATTAGTTGCCGTCCTGTGATGACCGATCCTACTCATTTCGAAGTTGTTGTAGATAATCAGGCTCAGTTAGATTTGATGCAGGCTAAGGGAACTCAACTAATGACTTTTTTAAAAAATACACTGAAAAATACGCATATTGCGATTTCAGTTAGAGAAAGTCAAAGACAAGAGCGGCAAAAAGCTTTCAGTCAACGAGAAAAGTTAAATTTGATGGCCCGGAAAAATCCGTATGTTCAGCAATTTGCCGATAAATTCGGGCTCGAACTTGCCTGATTCAAATGTGTTATTCTATTTTTTCTATATATTGATAAGCGCCTAAATCGGGGTTTGTCCCTTGCGGACGTAGATGACCTTCGAGATCATAGCGCAAGTCGGCATTCAAGAATTGGGGATTCCCTTTACCTATAGCGTCCGAGCCTTCTCCGATGTGATAATCGAAAATATAATCTTTTCCGGTGTTGATAAATTTAGGATCGGCTTCCCAAACGCACTCCCTGAAATTTTGGTCATCAGAACCTTTTACATTAAATAGGCAGTTGAGGAACGATATATCGGAATCTGTTATTTCTGTGGGGGAGAGCAGGCTGTAGCTCCCTGTAATAATACAATTTTTGAAAGTCGCATTTGCAGATACATTACTGGTTCCTTCATCAATCAAATGTTCGAAAGAGAGAATTGCCGAAGAGATAATGTCGAAATTATAGTAATTTGCCAAAGTACAGTGAATAAATTCCGATCGCCCGCCGATTTGATGAATAAGAGCACCTCCTGCGTTTGAAAACTGACAGTTCCAGGCTTTTATATTACTGAAATTCGATTGTACGAGATCGGTCGCGGAATTATGTATTACCGAGTTGCTGAGAATGAGTTTTGTTCGGTCGATATCGGAAGAGTCGATTGCGATGCCGTAGCTCGAACCTCTCATCCTCACCTGATTCATTTTGTTTTCGTAACTGTCCTTGAAGAATCTGATTCCGCCCCATTGTCCGGCCAGATAATCGTATGGCAGGTTCGAGAAGAGTTTATCCAGGCGATAACCTCTAAATTGTACGGGATTTTGTGCCGTGCCTTCTGCAGCAAGTCGTCCTTTTACCAGCAACATCGCTTTATCGTAGAAAAAGAGTTTGGCCCCCGGTTGTAAAGTGAGGGTCGCTTCGGGGGTTACGACGAGGCTATCGTAAATAAGATACGGTTTGTTTCCATTTAATGTCGTATTTCCTGCGGGGAGTTCTTTCCCTTTCATGACAATGGCATCCCAGCCGTAGGCTTCCAATTTCACGTCTTGTCGTACTCCGTTTGTAATAAATACGATCGAATCTTTAATCTGTTGGGGAAGGTCTTTATGAGTGGGATTTACATTGGCTTTTACAAAAATCATAATGCTGTCTTTTTCCCATACGATGACGTCGGACAGGTCGGGTCCGGGACGGCCGTCTACATTAATATAAAATCCTGAGTTTTCGGCATCGGCAAGAGTAATCGAGGATATTTTAAGGGCTTTTTTTGACCGGTTATACACCGTGAAACGCATCGTTGCTGTACCTTTCTCGGTGAAAATGGTATCGAATTTTACCGAATCGGTAGAAAAACTGAGACGGTTAGCCGGATTAGTGGTAAATTCGTCATCGAAACATCCCTGCAGCATGATCAGTAGGGAACAAATAAATATGACGGGATAAAAAAGCATTCGTTTCATAGTATTATAAACGATTTTATATCCCGGTTATTGTACAAGCGGTAATAAAGAAAAAACGGAGGAATGTTTTATTGATCGTGTTTATCGCTCGGTTCCGTTTCCGATTTCGTTTCTTTAATGTATATTTGTAAATAAAGTAATCGATAAGTTTTGCATTTATGAAATATTATCTGATAGCCGGTGAAGCCTCTGGTGATTTACATGCATCTGCTCTGATGCGCGCGTTGAAAGAGGAGGACAAAGATGCCGAGTTTCGTTTTTTCGGTGGAGATCTTATGGCCGCACAGGGGGGGGCACTGGTAAAACATTATCGGGAAATGGCATATATGGGATTTGTTCAGGTTTTCTTGAATTTGAATAAAGTATTTGAAAATTTGGCTTTATGTCGTAAAGATATTACCCGATGGCATCCCGATGTACTTATCCTGATCGATTATCCCAGTTTTAACTTGAAAATAGCGAAATACGTGAAAGAAATGCTGGGTATTCCCGTATTTTATTATATTTCGCCGAAGATATGGGCTTGGAAGGAGTATCGTATAAAAAGTATAAAACGGTATGTCGATAAGATGTACTCTATTTTACCTTTTGAGGTTCCTTTTTATAAAAATCACGGGTATAAAATCGATTATGTGGGTAATCCTACTGTCGATGAAATTTCGGAACGGCCTTTTGCCGATGAAACATTCGATGCTTTTATATTGGGAAATAATCTTCCCGATAAGCCGGTTATTGCGTTATTGGCAGGAAGTCGGAGAGCTGAAATTGCCGAAAACCTACCTAAAATGATTGAGGCGGCTTCTTCTTTTCCCGATTTTCAGATGATTGTTGCCGGGGCTCCCGGTATTGAGCCTGAATATTATAATCAGTTTACTGAGGGAAAAAATGTTTCGGTTGTTTTTAACAGCACATTTCGTTTGTTACAACAGGCTTCGGCTGCTTTGGTGACATCGGGAACGGCTACTTTAGAAACAGCCTTATTCAACGTGCCTCAAGTCGTGTGTTATCATATGGGAGGGGGAAAATTTACATACAGGCTTTTTAAAAGAATACTGCATGTCCGTTTCGTTTCGCTGGTAAACCTTATCGCCGATGAAGAAATAGTCCCCGAGTTATTAGTCCATTTGTTTACTGTGGAGAACGTACGAAAAGAACTCGGAAAAATACTGTATGAGGGCGAAGGTCGCCGCAAAATGTTGCTGGGATACAGATTGGTTGCTGAAAAGCTCGGGAAACCGGGTGCTCCTGCTAATGCTGCCCGAATGATGGTAGAGACTTTAACGAATTACAAGCATTGATTTCATTTAGTTTGTCGATTGTTTCTTCAACAGAAGTCGATTGTACTGAATGATTTTGAAATTCTAAGATTATTTCCTGGGAAGAAATTGCTGTAATGTTTATTGTATTCGGGTTATTTTTATTTTCGTTGATATGATAACCGTTTCTTTCCAGTGCGTTTCTGATCCAGTATTTGGGTTCTGCATCGGCATGTAATGTAATTTCGGTGCCTTTTTCTTTTTGTAAACCGGCATGAAAACTACCGTTGGTCCGGTCGAATGTTATACCGGGATGATCGAACAGGTGTTCTACCCTGCCCGAAAGAATCATGTCTTCGGTAAATCCCGTATTGAGACCTTCTTTGCGGGAAAGTAACCAAAGACGGTCGGCTAAAGATAAGGCTTGTTCGGTGTCGTGCGTCGACATTAGTATTGTTTTTCCTTGTTCGCCTGCTATACGACGCAATAAACTCATAATTTCTATTCGGCTGGGAATATCGAGAAATGCGGTTGGTTCATCGAGTAATACGATCGGACATTCCTGAGCCAGAGCTTTGGCAATCATAGCCTTTTGTCGTTCCCCATCAGATAGTCGTCCGATGTATTCGTTCGCTTTAGAGGTAATTCCGGTTTGTTCCATGGCTTCTTGTATTATCCGGTCGTCATGGATAGATAGCTTTCCGAAAAAACCGGTATGCGGATGCCTTCCCAAAGATACCAGCTCATAAACCGTTAATCCTCCGGCATAGGTTTTATCAGTGAGGACGACTCCTATCAAACGGGATAGTTCTTTTTCACTGTATTCACGTAATGATTTTTCTCCGATTAAGATTTCTCCTTGTAGGGGAGGCTGTGCCCTGTTTAAGGTGCGTAGTAATGTTGATTTTCCCGCTCCGTTCGGTCCGAGTAAACAGGTTAGTTCTCCCTGGTAGAGAAAAAAAGAAAGATCCCGATGTAACGGAGATTCTTTTTTTCTTTCTTGTCGGTATCCGATACTTATATTTTGTGCTGTTATGACGGGCTTTTTTCTCATTAGTGAAAATATTGTATTTTCTTTTGATTAATGATTACATAAATGATGACAGGAGCACCTAAAATGGGGGTAATAGCATTTAGTGGCAAAATACCTGTTTCACCTGGAAGAACGCAGATGAGGTTGCATAACAAGGCGACAGCTCCTCCTGTTAGCAATGTCATCGGTAGCAGGATATTATGATTTGAGGTACCTAATAATAATCGTGCCATGTGAGGCACAGCCAGTCCGATAAATGAAACCGGGCCGCAAAAAGCAGTAGCCGTTGCGGTTAGAATTCCTGTGCATACAAGTAATATCCACCGTGTTCGGCGAATGGGAACACCGAGGTTTTCGGCATACCGTTCACCTAATAATAAAGCGTTCAACGGTTTTATTAATAACAAGGCTAAAATAAGGCCGGCCGTAATCGATATGCAGAAAAAGGGAAGTTGGGGGAGTGATACTCCCGAAAAATCGCCCATTCCCCATAATGTGTAGTAATAAACTCCTTCGGCTGTTGCGTAAAAGTTAATGAGCGATATTACCGAAGAGGCGATATATCCGATCATGATACCGATAATAAGTAACATGATATTACTGCGTACCAGAGTAGAGAAAAAGAGAATAATCGATAGAATAAGGCCGGCGCCGATAAATGCACCGAAAACGACAGCCAAACTGCCCGATAACGTAATACTACCTGAGGTTCCTATGCTTCCACCGAATAATAACATGACGATGGCAACCCCCAAACTGGCTCCGGTATTGATTCCGAGAATCGATGGTCCTGCCAGTGGATTATTAAAGACAGTTTGTAGCAGAAGTCCCGAAACAGCCAGTGCCGATCCGCAAAATAATGCGGTTATTGTTTGTGGTAAACGCGATTGTAAAATGATAAACGCCCAACTGCTTTTTTCACTTTCGCCCCCGGTAATGATGGCCCATATGTCCCGTATGGGAATGTGTACTGAACCAATTACCAAATTGCTTATTATCAGAATAGTGATAATAATGATCAGGGGGATCAGATATTTCCAGCGGCCAGCAAAACGATTTTTCATTTTTTCATCGGATTAAAATATCGTAAGGTATCGTTTGCCAGAGACCCGGGATAAAATATTTTTATAAGGTCACTCAATAATTCGTCTGGATGCAGGGGGATACGTTCATAAAATGGTACTTTCCCGGTATTGCAGGTAAAAATATTGCCTTTTTTAAATGCATCGAAATTGGTATAAGGGGGATATTCGTCTTTTAAGTCATTATAAGACATTTCTTGAGCCCGGTTATATTTTATCAACCAAAAATCAGCCTCCTTCCCTTTTTCGAATACCGATTCGAACGGTAAAGCTATCGATCCGCTTTGGTCATTGTCCGCCCAAATATAGTCGGCACCCGCATCCGCAAAAAGACGAGCCATGTAACTATGTCCGCCGGGTACATACCAGGCCGACCCGGTTTTCATTTCTGAAATCACTGTCGGTTTTTTCTCGGGAGTTGTCGGAATTTCTTTTTTTAATGTGTTATAACGGTTTTCTATTGCCTTGAAAAGAGAATCGGCTTTTTGTTCTTTTCCAAAAAATAATCCCAAAAATTTTATCCATTCCGCACGACCCAGCGGTGAAGTTTCCATATAATCACTGCATTCGATAAGGGGGACTCTTATCTTTTCTAAACGGCCGTATCCCATATTCTGCATGGGAGAAACGAATACGGCTTCGGTTTTAAGATCGATGATTTTTTCTACATCGGGAGACATGGATACCCCCAAATCGGAAATACTACCGATACTTAATCCGTTTTGTATGTAAGGAATAGCGATGTATTTCGAGTCGCATACGCCGGTTATTTTCTCGATAGCGCCTAATTCATCGAGCAGGCTGCAATGTACCGAAGAGAATACCGATACTCGTTCGAGTGGGGTTCTAATCAAGGTCCCTTCCGGTAGAGTTTCAGGTAAATCCTTCTCCCGTGGTACGAGAATATAACGGTGCAATATGTGTCCGGGTTTCCATGGGTCATTTACAATCACTTCGGTATATCCTTCTCCCCGGTTTACTTTAAACCCTTCTGCATATGAAAGATGTGTACCGGCTGCAGTCGTCTCATTCTCAGTTGTTTTTTTGTTTTGACACGATAATGACAAGACCAAAAGAATAAAGACAGGCCAATGAAGGATTAATTTTTTCATGTTGTAAATCATTTAGTTAGGAAATCTGGGTAATTCTCGTGACTTAGAATCCGATTTATATTAATCTTGAATTTTAAATTTTTTATTCAAGTCATCTGACGTTGACCGTACAAACGGGATAATCGCCACCGGTACTCATTTTCTTTTTCAAATTCCCGTTACTGTCGAAGATATATACTTCTCCTCCTTCTGTTCCTTGTGAAGTTATATAAATGTCGCCGGACACTTCATCGGCACTCAGTTTATAAGGAGATGAACTGAATACGGAATAATCTTTGATAAAGGCGTTAGGTATTACCGCATCGGTTCGAGTGTCGAATACGGTGATCGTAGAAGAAGATCCGGTTTCATCGTAAACGGTATTCAGTAAGTAAAGTTTGTCGTTGCATATTGTCATTTCCGTAGCGGTGATATTCATCGGTGTTACATTGTTCGATGCATCGATCTTATATAATGCGGCGGGAATGTTCGCATAGAAATTACCCAAAGCGAGTACATAAATGTTTCCGGCACTGTTCTTAGCCAGGTATGCCGGATTAACGGCCACTTCAATTTTATTTTCCGTATCGTTAGTCAGGTCGACAACCGATACGGTTTTCTGACTTTGATCGTATGTGTAATCCGAGTTTGCCACATAAAGTTTATTATTGGAAATTACAATTTGTTCGGGATATTTCCCTACTGGGATTTCCTTTTTAATCTGCATTTCCGTTGTATCGATACAAGCTACTACGCCGGTAAAAGAAGATACGTAAACTTTTCCGTTGTCCGAGGTGAAGTAACGAGGTTTCTCTAATGTTTCGATCGTTTTCAACAATTTACTTTTTCGGTCGGTCACGTATATGGCATTCTGGTCGGTCATGGCAATATACATTTTCGATCCGTATACGATCATGTTGTTTCCCGTTTTTCCGAGAGCTTGGTTGTTTACGGCGTTAAAAATGTCTTTTGTGGCTATCTGCGTATTGGAATTGTAAAAAAAGAGATTGGAGTTATTAGCCGGATAACTTCCCGTATTAAGTACGTATATTCCTGCGAAAGGTTTTTCTGAAGGTTCGGGTTTGGGTTCGTCATCGCTGCATGAAGTAAAAGCGAATGTTAATGTCAAATAAAAAAATAATAAAGAGAGTCTGTTTTTTTTCATATCTTTTATCCGTTAATTAGTTTTTTATTAAAGAAGATCGGATAAAATATGAAGAAAGGAAGTTATAAAATGTGTTTTTTAAACGTATTTAATACGTTGTGACCTCCTATTCCCGACCTTTACCCGAAGTCTCGAATCAGTAATGATTTTCAGGCAGGTTTTCTGACTGTCTTCATATCGAAAGAACCTTCCCACCGGTATTACGGCAGTGGCTTAAGCAGGGCTTCGATACTTTTTTAGAAGATCACAGCTGCGGGTACAGTTCCGGACTTTCACCGGATTCCCTTTTAGGATAATTGTCGTTACGACAAATCCTCACCTTAAATCGCTGACAAATATAAGCTATTTTATTGGAAAGACAATGAATCCTGAATATTAGGTTTATATACAATATTCGGCAATATCGATAATGCCGGCTCTCATGGCGTATTTAGTAGCCTCATGCATGTTATTTACATTTATTTTCCTGAAAATATTTTTCCGGTGAGTATTAACCGTATGAAAACTCAGATGTCGTATGGTTGCGATTTCTTTGGTAGAATTGCCGAGAGCGATTTGTTTCAGTATTTCTGTCTCGGTTGCAGTAAGCCGTTCTGCCCGAATGCTCGTATTGTTTTTCGATATTAGTTGATTGCTTATTTCGTTACAGATATAGCGATGTCCTGAAAGAGTCTTTTGCAATCCCAGCAATATCTCTTCTTTAGAACAGTCTTTAAGCAGAAAACCGAAACGGTGGTTTATTACGATGCGGTTGATGAAATCGTCACTTAGTTCGTCCGAAAATAACAGCCAAGAAGAATCGGTATATCGTTCGCATATATTAATAAGTTCTTCTGGTCCCGAAAAATCGAAAAGTGTATAATCGAGTATCACGGTTGCCTCGGGTTGAGAAGATAAAAGTGAGAGTAATTCTTTTTTGCTATTACTTTCCGATGGTATTATATCGGGAAGTATTTCTGCAATCAGATGCCTCAATCCTTCTCGGCTGATAGCCTGGTTGTCGGCCAGAATAATTGTTTTCATGAATGGTGTTGATTCTTTATGGGACATATTGTGTTATTTTCCTTATTTCATATCTTTGTGTTTGGTAATAAAAACTAATAGATTGAAACAAAACGGTCGTCATCATAAAAACGCAGGGAAAAAGATTTCATCGGGAAGAAATCATAAATCTCCGTCTGGTAAAAGGGTTGGAAAATCAAAAGCCTGTAAGGCTGATAATGCCCGTAACCGTATTCTTAATCGTTGAGGATTATTCGGTTTAACCATTATCAACAAGTTAACGAGAATTGTCGATAACCTGTTGATAAAGTTTGTTATCTGCTGAGCAGAAATTTTTTAAAGGGTATAAAATCCGTAGTAAGTTCGATACTTTTTTTCTCTCCTTGCATAAATTCCTGTAATTTTATAGGCACGGTGATTTTATCATCGATAATATTTTCTACTGTATCGAGAAATTTTGCCGGATGAGCTGTTTCCAGGAAAATGCCTGTTTCGTCCGGACATAATCCGTCTATAAGAGCCTGATATCCGCATGCTCCGTGTGGGTCGAGCAAATAACCTGTTTCCCGGTAGGTTTCGGCAACAGTTTTCATGATTTCTTCATCGGTATAACTGTAGCCGCTAATGTCGTTACAAATTGCGTTGTGTGAGTATTTGTAAAGATCGAGTATACGTGCGAAATTGCTGGGATCTCCTACATCCATTGCGTTAGCAATCGTTGCTATCGATGGTTTAGGAGTATAGCATCCTGTTAAGAGATAATTCAGAAAAATATCGTTCCGGTTATTGGCTGCAATAAAACGTTTTATCGGCAGTCCCATTTTTTTTGCAAAAAGGCCTGCTGTAATGTTTCCGAAATTCCCACTGGGGACGCTAACGACTACGTTTTTATTTTTATTTTGTCGCTCCAGTTGTGCGTAAGCGTAAAAGTAATAAAAAGCCTGTGGGAGAAAACGGGCGATATTTATCGAATTGGCCGAAGTTAATTTTATCTTTGTGTTGAGTTCTTCGTCAGAGAATGCCGATTTTACCAGTGCTTGGCAATCGTCGAATGTACCATCGATTTCAATGGCTGTAATATTTTGTCCGAGAGTGGTAAATTGTTTTTCCTGTATTTCACTTACTTTTCCTTTAGGATACAGGACATATACATTTATTCCTTTTACTGCCAAAAATCCGTTTGCAACGGCACTCCCGGTATCTCCCGATGTAGCTACCAGCACATTTATCTCCTTTTGTTTTTTATTTTTGGTAAAATATCCCAAGAGGCGGGCCATAAAGCGGGCGCCTACATCTTTAAAGGCAAGAGTGGGGCCATGAAATAACTCCAGACTATACAGGTTGTCTTTTACGTTTACCAGAGGTGTATCGAAATTCAGAGTATCATATACGATTTCTTTCAATACATCAGCTTCTACATCATCGCCAAAAAATGCCTCTGCTACAATAAAGGAGATTTCCTGAAATGTCATTTCTCCGATATTGTGGTAAAATGCATCGGGAAGCCTCTTTATTTTCTCCGGCATATACAAGCCTTTATCTCCGGCGAGGCCTTTTACAACGGCCTCTTCCAGTGTGGCTTCTTTTACCTGTTTGTTTGTACTGTAATATAACATTGTATTTAGAGTTGTTTAAAAAATTCTTTGATAAACATATCTTTAGATAAGGTGCCGTATATGCCTTTGTTGGCACTGATTTCATCGAAGTTTTTTACTTCATCGCCAGTAGTCCCGGGTTTATAAATAACAAAAGGTACCGGCATAGCGGTATGGGTACGTAAACGGCACGGTGTAGGATGATCGGGTAAGAGGCCTATCGTAAGAGGTTCTCCCAACGACGGTGCCCCTTCAATTATTCTTTTCAGAAGACGTCGATCGAGGTATTCGATCGTTTTCATTTTAAGTTCGATATCTCCTTCATGGCCTGCTTCATCACTGGCTTCTACGTGAAGAAAAACGAAATCGTTTGTTTTTAAAGCTTCGAGGGCGGTATCGGCTTTTCCTTCGTAGTTTGTGGTATACAATCCGGTAGCGCCTTCGACGTTTATAGGTTTCAGTCCTGCGTATATTCCGATTCCCCGAATGAGATCCACGGCTGAAATAACCACTCCGTTTTTTATACCGTAGAGTTCCGACAAACTTTTCATTCGGGGCTTGTTTCCCGGAGACCAGGGCCAGATACTATTTGCCGGATCTTTTCCTTCGGCTATTCGTTTCTGATTTACCGGATGATTTTGGAGAATTTCTTGCGATTTGAATATCAGGTTGTTTAGCCTGTCGGCTGTCCTAAGACCTTCCGGTTTTTCTGCCTTTATCAGAATGTCTCTGAAAGGAGTTCCCGGTACGTCGTGAGGTGGGATACATTTGATAAATTTGCTTCCTTCTTTCATTTTCAATAAATGACGGTATGAAACACCAGGGAAGAAATTAACGTCGTCTCCTCCCAGATTCTTTTGGAGATAACGGATGAGTTCCCACGATTCTTCATTTGAAATATGCCCGGCGGAATGATTTTTTAATAGATTGTTTTCTATGCATACGAGGTTACACCTCATAGCAATTTCATTTTCTTCAATATCTATACCCATACTGGCAGCTTCGAGGGATCCCCGTCCTTCGAAAACCTCATCGAGGTCGTAGCCCAGAACCGAAAGATTTGCAATCTCGCTTCCGGGGTGATAACCGGAAGGTACGGTTTCAAGTAATCCGTTGCGTCCTTTTTGGGCGAGCATGTCCATATAAGGAGTATCAACTGCCTGTAAAAGAGTCTTATTTCCGAGAGATGCGATCGGCTCATCGGCCATACCGTCACCCAATACAATAATGTATTTCATTTTCCGATTTATTAAGTCCGGCATATCGGAAAACCGTTGCCGGAGATGATTAAAAATTTATTTTACCGGATATTCGCGATACTTATAATATCGGCGAATACGCCGGCGGCTGTTACCATGGCTCCTGCACCGTATCCTTTAATAACCATGGGGTATTCATTATAACGCTCGGTTGTAAGTAAAATTACGTTATTACTGCCTTCAAGATGATAAAAAGGATGTTTGTCATCTACGGTTTGTAATCCTACCGATGTTTTCCCATTCTCGAGACTTGCTACGAAACGGAACCGTTTCCCGGCATTGGCGACTTCTTTTCTCTTTTTTTCGAAAGTCGGGTCGAGTTGTGGAATATTTGTCCAAAATTCTTCGAGAGATCCTCTAAAATATTTATCGGGAATAAATAAATGTTTTTCTACGTCTTCCTGTTCAACTTTATATCCGGCTTCACGAGCCAGTATAACAAGTTTTCGTATTACGTCTTGACCACTGAGGTCGACACGCGGATCGGGTTCACTGTATCCAGCTTCCTGTGCCATTTTTATTGCTTTACTTAACGGGGTATTTTCACTGATTACATTGAAAATGTAATTGAGTGTTCCCGATACGACAGCTTCTATGCGTAGTATTTTGTCTCCGCTGTTTATCAGGTTATTTATCGTATTTATAATGGGGAGACCAGCACCTACATTCGTTTCGAAGAGAAATTTTACATCTTTTCTTCGGGCGATATGTTTCAGTTCGGCATAAGATTCGTAAGATGATGACGCTGCAATTTTATTGGCAGCTACGACCGAGACATTGTGGCTGAGCAAGTCTTTGTAAATACTGGCAATAGTTGTGCTGGCCGTACAATCTACGAATACTGCATTGAAAATATTCATATTGATTATGCCGTCGCGTATCGCTTGTGGAGTGGCGTTTATATCCGATTGTTTTAATCCTTCTTCATAAGAATCCAGAGAGATACCGTCTCTATTGAAAATACATTTTTTTGAATTGGCCAGTCCTACGATATTTAATTTCAGGGATTTGTTTTTAAGCAGTTTCGGTTGTTGTAATTTTATTTGGTCGAGTAGGTCGCTTCCAACCTGTCCTACACCTGCGATAAAAACGTTAAGTACCTGAGTGGAAGAAAGGAAAAAGGAATCGTGTATTACGTTCAGGGCTTTTCTTAAACTGTTCAGCTCAATAACAAATGAAATGTTAGTTTCCGAAGCCCCTTGTGCACAGGCGATTACATTAATACCGTTACGGCCCAACGTATTGAATAGTTTCCCGGCAATTCCGGGAGTATGTTTCATGTTTTCTCCTACGATTGCGACAGTTGCAAGATCTTTTTCGGCTGTTATTTCACTGATCTCGCCCATTTCTATTTCTTTGGCGAATTCTTCGTTCAAGACTTTTACCGCTAAGTCGGCATCGGCGTTTCGTACTCCGAAAGAAGTATTGTTTTCGGATGATGCTTGGGATACGAGGAATACACTGACTCCTGATTTTGCCAGAGCTTTAAATATGCGGTAATTGATTCCGATAACACCGACCATCCCTAATCCTGTTACGGTGATTAGACAGGTGTCGTTAATCGAAGAAATACCTTTAATCGCTTTCCCTTCACTCGAGTCTTCTTCCTGTGTAATCATCGTACCGGGAGCTTCGGGATTAAATGTATTTTTTATTACGATAGGAATGTTTTTGTGATATACCGGGTAAATGGTTGGGGGATAAATTACTTTGGCTCCGAAATTACATAACTCCATTGCTTCTACAAACGACAGATGTTCGATAACATAAGTCGTATTGATCACTCTCGGATCTGCTGTCATGAAGCCGTCGACATCGGTCCATATTTCAAGTTTCGATGCATCCAGTGCGGCTGCCAGTATCGCTGCGGTATAATCGGATCCGCCCCGCCCGAGATTGGTGGTATCGTTGCTTTTTTTATCGGAGGAAATAAACCCCGGCACGAGAGCTACTTTAGGGATTTCAGAAAATGTTTCTCTTACCAAATGGTTGGTAAGTTCGAAATCGACGATATGTTTGTTATATTGAATTTCTGTTTTAATAAATTGACGTGAATCGTAATGTATGGCATCTTTTATAACTCGACTTACGATAAAAGATGATAAACGTTCTCCATAGCTAACGATCGTATCTAATATTTTGGTGGATAAATCGCGTATGAGCGAAACTCCCCGATAAATATTTTTTAATTCATCGAGCAGAGAATCTATTGTTTCGGTTACTTCCTTTTTTTTATTATCAGGAACGATTCCTTCGATGACTGTGTGGTGGCGTTGTACAATATATTCGAAATTAGTCATCCAGCCGTTATTCCCGTTGTTTGCCATACGGGCTGTTTCTATTAGTTTATCGGTTATCCCTCCTAATGCCGATACTACTACTATTGCCGGTTCTTCACAGGCTTCTACTATTTTTTTTACGCTTCTGATACTTTCTACAGTACCTACGGATGTCCCTCCGAATTTTAATACTTTCATCGGTATATAATTGATAAATGGAATAAATAATAAAATTTCAGGCATATTTTCATATGTCCTGCTATCCCGGTCTGCATACCTTTAAATATTTAAGGAAAACAGACAAACACACAAATTTATAAAGATTGTTTTGATACAAGTCCCGATTATTATTCGTTAACCTGTTAAAGAGACGGAAAAAAGAATTCTACCCCCTAAGGGGTCATCATGGAGGAGAGAGTGAACATATATAAATGGCGTATTCTCATTTTTCCGTATTTTGATTTTTTATTTTCTCTGCAATATTATATATAATTTTTTATTTCTCCTACAAAAAAACTCTTTTTATGATGAATTGACGGAAAATTGTCCGTTGTAGTAACTATATGATGCCATATTAATAAATCAGCCATTTCGGATTTTATAAAATCCGAAATGGCTGATATTTCCGGAAGTTGTCCGAATCGTTAGTCCTTCGCAAAAACTCTTACCACCTAATCGTATTATGTAATTCAAAAATAAAGATATTGAAGATTAATCTGATTACGGATTTCAATAATTAATTTGAGAATATGTAAAATATTGATATATATGTAATTAAAAATCAATATTGGCCCTTAAAAATCATTAGAATTGATAATATGAGAATAAAAATCGAGAAATATTTGTAGTTGTTTTATTTCCGGTTGTGTTCTCTCCTCCATTGTGCGGGAGGAATGCCATGTTTTGCCTTAAATAGGTGATAAAATGTAGAAAGAGACTGAAATCCTACTTTTTCAGAAATTTCGAGAGTGGTGAGGTGTTTGTCTTCAAGAAGTTTTTCGGCTTCTTTTATACGGAAATGGTTAATCCATTCGGGAAAACTTTTACCCAGATGATTATTCAGGTATCTACTTAGATATGTTTCGTTTGTTGCCAGTAAAGATGCCAGCTGCGATATGGTAATTTCGGGATTGCGATAAAGGCAAGATTCGTTCATTAATTTTTCTAACGATGTTTTGATTGCTTCCGTAAGATTATCGGTTACATAATTGTAGTCTTTTTTTTCGGAAATTACTACCCTATGGTCGGAAATAACTGGTATTTTCAAGTCGCTATTCTGTGAATGAGGAGTTACTTTGATGATAAGATAAATGCATAGTCCCATTAAGGAAATATTGTAAAATATTTCGGGAATGTAACTAACAGAAAGTATGGTAACTAATTCGAATAATATTACTATTGATAATATAGAGACGATGTTGATTTCTGGCGATCGGTCGGGAAATCTTTTGCATAGTTTTATTATATATGGAATGTAAAAAATACATTCGACTAAAAACAAAGCGAGGCAGGTGAAGCGAAAGATAATCCACCAATCTCCAGTCCGGTATATAATATCACTCCAAGCATAAATTATACGGTCTTCGTTTTTTTGTGCAAATACGTTTACAATATAAAAGAGAAAAAGTAATACCGGGAAGATAAAGTGTCTTGCGGCATCTTTTATGTGGATATTTTTACCGGAAGCTTTTTTCTTTATATAGAGAAAAATAAGAGGAGGCAGCAAAGTCATCGTCCATAAATTGGGGGCCGGTATAAGGGAGATCCCTTGAAAAAGAGTAATTCCTTCGTAAAAACTATTATAAGTACATAGAAATAATAATACGAAAAGAATACCGGTTAGAATGGGATCAGATATTCTTTTATAAGGGTATTTCAATATAATGAATCCTGTAGAGCATAGTCCCAGCCATGCAATTAATGATAATAGAATTGCTGATATTTTAAGTAGAATAATTATCATGTTTATAGTTCGTACCGGCAAATATAGGAAAAAGATAGAACGGTAGGTTTTAATATATACCGATAAAACGAATATGAGAGTATTATGATTTCGAAAGAATGGTTATTTTTGCAAGGCAGACTGGTGTTTGTAAGAGTTTTCTATATTCTGCCGGTAAGTCCGGCTTTCTGCAATTTTTGATAAGAGCCTGATCGATGAAATATTCTGTAATAAATATATTTTTATTGTTTTTATTCTGTTATGCCTGCAATAACAGACATGATAATAAGAAGGCTGCCTTATTGGAACAGGCCGACACGGTAACGGTCGTTTCTCCTTATTTCGATATAATATG
Organism: Coprobacter tertius; assembly: GCF_024330105.1. Classification (NCBI taxonomy): domain Bacteria; kingdom Pseudomonadati; phylum Bacteroidota; class Bacteroidia; order Bacteroidales; family Barnesiellaceae; genus Coprobacter; species Coprobacter tertius. Next base: position 125,884 of record NZ_JANDHW010000008.1, on the reverse strand, counting down.
TGATTCTGCTCAGACATTATCACCCCGGGAAGCTATACCGGTATTATTGCGTCTATCCGAAAGGCCTGCTATAGAAGAATCCGAATTCAAAAAAAAAGAAATGTGCCTCATTAAGGCATATGATATCGCTAATACCAAACAGAAAAAAGCCGTTTTATACCGTATGGTGGTGTTTTATTATGAAGAGTTATACCTATATGTCCCCGGGTTAGAAAATTATGCTCTTGCTGAAGGGTACCGCCGGTGTCGGGAATTGGAAAGCGGTTATTCTCTTTCTGAAAAGGAGTGGGAAGATATAACGGTACGTAAAGCAGAATATTTGAGGTGGATGGAACAGTATGAAACGGTTATTAACCTGCATAATGAATTATTGGCATTTTATACCAAACGGGATGATGCGTTGAAAATGATCTCGCAAATGAGAGCTATAGCTGTTTTATTCAATCTGATGGGAGATATGGCTAAAAGCTGGGAAATGAACCGGAAAGCCTATGAAGTGTCGGAGAAAAAAGGAGTACAGGATAAACAGTTGGGTATTCTTTCGGGAATGGCGATGGATGCTTATGCATTAGGCCATTATGAAGAATCATTGCGATTACTGAAAAAACTTTCATTTTTGTTGGGAAAGGATAATCAGGAGAATGTAAATTTTAAGATCGCCGAAAATTATGTGGGGATGGATAAATATAACATCGCCCGTAATTATTTTCGCAAGGTACTTGACCAGGGGAATCGGATTGGCCGGTCGACTGTATATATAAGCATTGCCGATACTTATGTGAGGGAGGAACGGATAGATTCAGCGGAGTTATATTTCCGTAAAGCCATATCTGATTTTAAAGTTTCGAAAGAAAAGCAGAGCGGCGTGTTTGGGAGTAAACTTAACTTACCCTATTGTTCGTTTCCGATGTGTATAAGGTATGCCCGTTTGTTAGAGAAAAATGGGAAGACCGAGGCCGGGTTGGGTGTTCTGGATTTAATGCGTCCGATGGCATATAGTGAACTGGCACGATATAACCTGAAAAATGCGATAGAGGCATTAAAAGTGTATGCATCGTTCTATCGTAGTTCGGGTGAATTTGCTAAGGCGTTTGAAGCACTCGATAGAAGAGATTCTTTGACGCATTATTTTACCGAACAGGAAAAAGAAAAGAATTTCGGTACGATTACGCGACGCTATAAGAATAAAGAGTTTATCGATTCGATCGACTGGAAAGAAAAGCAGATTGAATATTCGAAAAGAACTCTTGTGTTATCCATGTTTCTTATTGTTTTATTAGTGGGTATTGTGACTATGTTGTGGTGGATGTATACTCGTAAAAGGCAACAGTTATCTCTTATATATAATAAGCAACAGGAGATTGATAATTTAAAGAAAGGCTTGCAACAGAGCGACCAGACGGTCGATCCCGAAGAATCTTTGTTTAAAAAAACGGATGAAGTGATGAGTTCCCGATATTTGTATCGCGATCCGGAACTTTCTCTCGAATTTCTTTCCCGGTTGATGAACGTAAATCGTACTTATTTGTCTGCTTGTATTAATAATCGTTCGGGGAAAAACTTCAATCAATGGCTGAATGGTTACCGGATACGCTATGTAATCGAACGACTCGATGAGGATACCGATATTCAAGCACTTTACCGAGAGGCTGGTTTTTCCTCTTTAGCTTCTTTTTACCGGTCTTTTAAGCAATACACTTCGATGAGTCCTAAACAATATGTCGAGTGGGAAAAAGATCATAAGTGAACAATATATTTTATTTTGTTATAGTCTTTGGAAAAGATATTCGGACAGATTCGGAAAAACTGGTTTGCTTTAGAGAAAATAATTTACCTTTGCGTGGCAGAATAGCGGTAAAGTATTGCCTGTATTTCTGCGTTTAAAGCCCTTAGATATGACAATTGAAAAATGGAAAGGCCATATAGCTTTACTTATGGCTAATGTAGTATGGGGTGTGAATACCCCTATCTCGAAAACTCTGATGCCGGACTTTCTTCCTGCCGGAGCTTTAAATTATTTTCGGTTGATCGGTGCATGTACTGCGTTTTGGTTATTGTCTTTATTTTGTAAAAGAGAAAAAGTGACGAGAAAAGATCTGCTTTTATTATTCTTTGCCGCGTTTTTCGGTGTGATGTTCAATCAGATGCTTTTTTTACATGGGTTGCAAATGACTGCTCCTATCGATGCCGCGATTGTCGCGACTACGGCTCCTATTATTACGATGATCGTATCGGCGATGTACCTGAAAGAGCCGATTACCTGGACTAAAGTCGTCGGTATTGTAGTAGGTATGTCGGGAGCTATTTTACTGATTTCTTCAGGACATGCCGGAACCGCAGTGGGGTCGGGAAATATGATTGGTAACCTGTTGTGTGTGGTTAGTTGTATTTCGTTTGCCATTTATCTTACTGTTTTCAAAAATCTTATTTCCCGTTATTCTTCGGTAACACTTATGAAGTGGATGTTTTTATATGCTGCGATTGTTTGCCTTCCGGTACTTTACCGGGATGTGGCGTCGGTTGATTACAGTGAGTTACCGGCCGGAGCTTGGTGGCGTATAGCTTATGTCGTTTTTGCAGCTACATTTTTTGCCTATCTGATGATTCCTGTCGGGCAGAAAACATTACGGCCTACAACATTGAGTATGTATAATTATATACAACCGTTGGTAGCAACGGCTGTTGCCGTGATCATAGGTTTAGATACTTTCGGCCTTACTAAAGGGGTTGCCGGTATATTGGTTTTTGCAGGAGTATATATTGTCACACAGAGTAAATCGAGAGCACAAATGTTGGCTGAAAAGTCATCGGGGAAATAAATAATTTCATTTTGCTACTTTTTAGGGCTTAAAATCTATAATTCGTCGTTTTTTCTGAGTAACAAATCCTGTATTCAGGATAAATTTTTATATTTTTGTCATTCGATGATAAAATATGATTTATAATGACCGATACGAAAACATCTGTTCTCATTATCTATACGGGCGGAACTATCGGAATGATAGAAAACACCGAGACCGGCATACTCGAACCTTTTAATTTCGATCATTTGCTTGATAATGTTCCCGAGTTGAAGCGTTTGGGATTTTCTATTTCCACGATACAGTTCGATCCTCCTCTCGATTCATCGGAAATCGGTCCTGATTGTTGGGTAAGGTTGGTACGTATGATTTCAGATAATTACGATTTGTTCGATGGTTTTGTCGTTTTACACGGGACCGACACGATGGCATATACGGCTTCGGCATTGAGTTTTATGCTCGAAAATTTGGGAAAGCCGGTAATTTTTACGGGATCTCAATTACCGATAGGGATGTTGCGTACCGATGGAAAGGAAAATTTGATTACTGCTATCGAAATCGCTGCAGCGAAGGAAAACGGTTTACCTGTGGTTCCGGAAGTTTGTATATTTTTCGAGAATCATCTGATGCGCGCCAATCGTACGACCAAAATGAGTGCTGAAAACTTTAATGCATTTCGTTCGTTTAATTACCCTGCGCTTGCACGTGCCGGGGTACATATCCGGTATGATGTAAATCTTATTTACCGGCCGGTTCTACGTAAACCGCTCAAGGCTCATTACCTAATGGATACGAATGTGGTTGTGTTGAAACTTTTTCCGGGTATTACTTCCCAGACTGTACAGGGTATTCTTAATATTCCGGGTTTGAAAGGCGTCGTAATGGAAACATACGGATCGGGAAATGCTCCGACTGCAGCTTGGTTTATAGATATGTTACGGGATGCAGTCGGGCGTGGAATTGTGATTGTAAATGTTTCGCAATGCTTAAGCGGCAGTGTACAGATGGATCTTTACGGCACAGGCAATAGACTGAAAGAAGCCGGGGTGGTGAGTGGATATGATTGTACGACAGAATCGGCTCTTACTAAACTGATGTTCCTTTTCGGACACGGGCTTACTCCAAAAGAAGTAAAAGAACACATGGATTGTTCATTAATCGGTGAATTAACGATTCCGGGAGAGCGTAAATTATGAATGAAATATTTTCGGATAATGTAAAGATACCGGGAATTGCAGAATATATCCGGTTAAGTCGGAAAGCAATTATACGAGGCTTAATAATGCTTATCCCTATTTTTTCGATATTCTTTTTTTCGTTTAACAGAGGAATTGAGTCCGGTTGGGCAGTTCGTATACTGGTGAACATCCTTTATGGGAGTATACTCACTGTCATTGTCGGGTCGTGGAATCTTTTGAAACAATATCATTATCTGAAAAAAACTATAATTTCCTATCGCTCATATCGGGAAGAAGTCGGAGATAAGTTATCTCTATGGTTATCGGTAGGAGGTACACCTGCGGGTAACAGCCTCTTTTATATGAATCTATTATGTGAGTATAACAAATGTATTTATGGGGTAAGACCCGGTTCGGATATTATTTTATTATGTACTGCAAAACCGGGTACCGATTTGAAAAAGGTATCTGAAACAATAAATCGTAAATACAAGTCTTGTGGAATCGCTCTATGTGCTTATGGATTGTTTCTGAAGATAAAGAATCCCCAAGGCAATGAACTTATGGGCTTTGTCGATAAACTATATCAGGTATTCGAGCGGGAAAAAGAAATACTGCAACCGATAAAAATACGATAATGAATATACAAAAGAAGCCTCGTCATTTATCATACAAAGACGGGGCTTCTTTTGTATATGTTTTATCATTCAGTAGGTCCTGTAGAGGGTGTTGCGGTATAGGTAAGCGTATTCAGGTCCACTATTAAATGATATAATCCTTGGGGAGAAATGCTTATGTCTCCACCTTTCAGCTCGAGAGTTCCGGGTGCTCCTCCGCTACCGTATTCATTCCCTTGTCCCCAGGCCGGTTTTGTTGTCAGCTTAAAAGTAATGGCTGCAGTAGGATCGCTCGAATTAACGAAATTGATATATCCTTCGTACTTATTATTCATTCTCCACGAAGTCAATGTAGGAGCGTTGGCTATATCCCATCCTTGATACGATCCCGGGACATATAATTTAGGGTAATCGACAACCGTAGGATAAGTGGTGACTAAGAGATCTGTGGCATCGGAATACATTACGACATTGTTCGTTAGTTTTGCTTGTAAGCGGGCGTATACTTCAATTGGCGTACCCGGTTCTCCTCCCAGAATGGTAGCTGCTGTATTCAGTTTTCCGACGGTAACGGTTGCATAGTCTTTATTGGATTCGGCAAGTGTAACCGGATCGGGAAAACTTTTGTCGTTATCGAGTTGAAGAACATATAATGGGGCGGCTTGAAAACCATATTCACCTTTTGTCCAGGCAAATGTTTCTGCAATAAACGATTCGCTGGCTTCATTCAGAATGATTACCGGGCTTTCGAGCGGAGCGATCTCCGGTGCACGGGTATAATCCAGTACGGGACTTGTGTCGTCGTTACAGGAGGTGAGCCCCAATGCGATCACAGTTGTCATAAAAATATATCTAATAACTTTTTTCATCTCTTTTATGATTTAGGGGTTAATATCCAAAGTTTTGTTGAGTACCCGGATTGGCTGCTATTTCTTTAGCCGGAATGGGGTAAAGGTTATATTTGGTATCAACCTGTTTGCCGGTAAGGATACCGCCTTTCCAAGGCCACAGATAACTTCCCGAAGTAAAGTATCCGAAACGGATAAGGTCGGTACGGCGATGACCTTCCCAATAAAGTTCACGCATGCGTTCGTCACGTATTTTATCCAATGTGATCTGGTCTTGAGAGGTATAAGGCGTTACTTTTGCCCGTTCCCGTACATAGTTCATATATTGCATACCCAATTCGCGGTCGGCATATCCTCTATAAGCGCATTCGGCATACATAAGATAAGTATCAGCCAGCCTGAAGATAGGAAAATCGGTATCAGGGTACGGATAAGCCCGTTTGCTAGTATTCTCCCAGTCGGTGGAAAGCAGATTTGTAAATTTAACGACCGTAAATCCGTCTTGAAAATTACTCAAATCGGTATTTTCGATATTGGCACCGTCGCTATAAAATGCATAACGGTCGTCACCCTGACCGATTGTATTTACAAGTGTCGATGTTGAGCGAGGACCAGCCCATGCTCCGTTCACTCCGTAGTTTTCGCTGTTTATCGATCCTCCGTAAGAGCCGATCGTAAGATAAGTCGTTCCACCGTAGGTGCGTGTATATTCTCGATCGTAGGGTACGACCATTAAGATTTCCCCATTATCGCCCCCTCGTGCAAATTGGTCGTTATCGGCGCAAAACAGAAATTTGTAGGTTGGTGCCAGTCCGTGGTTTGTTCCATTTCCGAACTGACTGATAATTTGTTGACAGGTCGAAGCGCATTCTCCATACATTTGCTTACCGGTATAAACTTCTGCGTTCAGGTAAAGTTTTGCTCTTAACATCCATAGTGCAGCTTTCCCCGAACGACCATATTGGGGTTGTAAAGGCAAATCATTTTCTATATCGGTAAGTTCCTGTAAAAGGAAAGTAAAGATATCTTTGCGGGGGCGCTGGTGAGTCGGTTCGTTTATTTTGTCGTTTTCCGTTACGAAAGCGACATTACCGAACATATCGATGGCATGCCAGTAAGAAAGAGCTCTCAAGAAACGAACTTCCGACCGGTATTTCTGTATATCTTGGGCTAATACATCGCTAACTGCATTTTCAGCCAATTTTTCGGGGGTTGTGTTACGCAAAAAATCGTTGCACTGAGCAATTTGAAAATAAAGTCGGCTGTACATGACATATACGAATCCGTTTGAGGATGACCATTTGATGGTGCTGAGTTCGGGAACTCCCGCATCGTTCCATCCGAGCAATGCTTCGTCGGTAGGTAATTCCTGTAAATTCCAGTATGCACGTAAATATTGCGCCATACCTTCGTCAAATCCGTTTATGTCGGGTTTTCCTGCGGGTCCCTGTTGCCCCGAAACAGCCAGACCGGCATACACTTTGGCAAGCATCTGGGTATAATATTCGGGATGATTTTTAAAATCTGATCCCTGGATCAGGTTTTCGTCGATCGGTTTCAGGTCGAGGTCTCCGATACACGAAGAAAGAGAGACTGAACCGACAAGCAGTATCGCTGCCAGAAATTTATATATCGATTTTCTTTTCATAATATGATCTCGTTTATCTGTTAGTATTTTATTCCTTCGTTTATCAGTAAGTGAGTATAACACCTAACATATAGGTTGTAGGACGTGGATATACATTATTATCTATACCCGAGAATACTTCAGGATCGAGTCCTTTGTATTTTGTGATTACGAACGGGTTTTGTACGGCTCCGTACAATCTCAGGTTCATCTTATTTTTCAACAAATTATCCCAGGTATATCCGAGCGTGATATGATCGCAGCGAAGGAACCCCGCATTTTTAAGATAATAGTCGCTCATATATTGTGGACCCTGGAATTTTTGTCCTCGTTTTACCAGGTTGTTTAAATATCCTGCACTGTTATAAATGGCCGAGTAGCTCGAATTGTTGGACAATACATTGTCATAAACATAGTTCCCGAGGTTGGCACGTAAAGCGAGACTGAAGTCGAAATGATAAAAATTTACTTTTGTCGTGAAACTCATGATGACTTTCGGGTCGCGGCTCTTATATAAACGTTTATCGTTTTCGTCGATAATCCCGTCTCCATTACGGTCGACATATAATCCTTCGATAGGTTTCCCGTCTTTATCGTAAACTTGTTCGTATAGCAGATAGCTGAATGCCGGATAACCAACTTTGTGCGCCTGTACCGTATTGCCTGTTCCTCCACTGATACCACCTACCGGGATGTAATAATCGGGATCGTTGTTCCGGTTCAATTTGGTAATTTTGTTCGAGTTCCAAGCAATATTAAATCCTACATCCCATTGTACATTGTTTGTCACGATAGGCTTGGCATTAATGCTGAATTCGATACCCTCGTTTCGCAAGCTACCGATGTTGGTATAAATTTCGTTTGTCAGGTTTGAACCTGCTGGTACCGGTATTTGGCTTATCAGGTCATTTGTTTTACGATAGTAATAATCGATAGAACCATTGATGGTATTATTTAAGAATCCGAAATCAAGGCCGATATTATAGGTTGTGGTTTCTTCCCATTTAATATCCGGATCGAATCCGTCGGCGCGTAAGGTATTATAATACGTGTCTCCGAAAGGATAGGCGGCAGTCGGGTAACCCAGCGAATATAAAGGAAGATAAGGGAAATAGCTGTTACTTATATCCTGCTGACCGGTAACTCCGTAGCCTAGTCTGAGTTTCAACTCGTTCATTACATCGGTGGCACGCTGCATAAACGGTTCGTTTATTATTTTCCATCCCAAAGCTACCGATGGGAAAGTTCCCCAGCGGTGGTCTTTCGAAAAACGGGAAGTGGCATCACCACGTAAAGTGAACGTTAACAAATATGTATTTTTAAATGTATAGTTGATACGTCCGAAGAACGATAATAATTGTAAATGGTCGGCGTAACTGCTATAAAACCACGGTTCATCGTCGGGCATTAAGGTCGTGTTGGTACTGCCGTCTTTATAAAAACGTTGCCATGAATAACCGGCCATTACGTCGAGGTCGCTTCGTATCTGATCGAATGAGTTCTTATAGTTCAGATAAAAATCGAGTAATTCGTTTCGTTTGAATTGTTTTAATTTTTCGGTTTGTCCCAGCCCCAATTTTTTATTCTCTTTGTAAGTAATGGGTGAGTTGGGATACATTTTATTCGGTTGGTTACTTTTTGATACGTCATATCCTAAATTCAGGTTTGCCCTTAATTCGGGAAGGAACGGCATGACATAATCGAGTTGTAGGTTACCTACGCTTCGGTATACTTTAGCAACCATCGAACGTTCGTCGAGTAACGAAGCTGGGTTGAGAGGTGCGATATCGATTACCGACCCGTTGGGACGCAACCACATAAAATAACCGTTACCGATTTCTTGTTCGGGGACTTTAACCGGTTGAGTCGGATCGAAACTGGGAGCGACTCCGATTGCATTTTCGTCAGCGAATTGGTTACGTATGTACATCCCTTTTACATTGGCAGTTACACTTAATGTATTATTAAAAAATTTAGGCGTAAGAGTTATCGATGCAGTAGTACGGTTCATCGATGAAGTTTTTAGGATACCGTTTTGATTGGTATAGGTTACCGATACGCGATAAGGAAGTATCTTATACTGTCCGCCAACGCTCAGGTTATAGTCTGAACTGACAGTCGTACGCAATATCTCATCCTGCCAGTTTGTGTTATAATTGCCCAGTAAAGCGTAAGCCTGACTTCCCATTCCGTATCGTTCGGCAACGATACCTCTGAATTCCGATGCGTCGTAAACTCCGACTTTTTTTCGAGGAGTATTTACCGAAACATTTGCGTTAAAATTGATTTGCGGTCGTCCGCTGGTCCCTTTTTTGGTCGTAATTATAATTACTCCGTTCGATGCGCGAGAACCGTAAATAGCAGTAGCTGACGCATCTTTGAGAATCGTAAACGATTCGATGTTGTCAGGGGGAATCATGCTTAGAGCATTAGACATACCCGTAATACCCGAATTATCTACCGGTACTCCGTCGATAACGATTAGTGGGTCGTTAGTAGCGTTCAGTGATGATCCTCCACGAATACGGATATCGCCCCCTCCTTCGGGTTTACCCCCATTCAGGGTGACGACAACACCCGGAGTTGCTCCTACGAGAAGATCCTGAGCTGAGGTGGCCAGACCTTTGTTCACCTCATCGGGTTTTATTGTTGTTACAGCTCCGGTAGCATCACTTTTTTTCACTGTACCGTATCCTATCGCAACGACTTCTCCCAGCGAGAATACGTTTTCTTCCAGTATAACATTTATTTGGGTACGGTTTTCTATAGGAACATCTTTTGTTGTATAACCTATAAAGGAGAATGTAAGAATACCGTTTCCCGGAGCATCGATGCGGAAATGACCATCGATATCCGTCATTGTTCCGTGTGTCTCCCCTTTTACAATAACATTTGCTCCTGTAACCGGCTCGCCAGCCTGATCTTTTACCGTACCCTGTACGGTAATTTTTTGGGCGGAGACATCGAGGGCGAAGAAAAGTCCTGCTAACAGGGTAAGGAACATCTTCCAGCCCGTTTTTAAATGTACGTGTTCCATGTAAGAAAAGTTTTATGGGTTGTTTTTCCTACATAAACATTTGGTTGTTACAATTTGTTTTTGTTCGGTCTCTTTTTAAGATTCGGAGTATTAAAATAAAATTCCACCCTGACTGTAAAGCTCGGGTGGAATTGGAAAAAAATAAGGTTGTGAATTCCCTACTTATTGTGCGGGAATGTATTTAGATAAAGTTGCAGCGTCTTCGTCATAGAAATTTATTAAATCACTGGCTGGTTCGTATTTAAACGGGATAAACTGAAATACCTGTGCTGCGGCGAATTTTTTATCTTCTGATACAAGAAGATCGAGTCTGACTCCGGCTTTGTTTCCTTCTGCAGGTTTCAATTTTTGCAGGTATTCGAATTGTTTTGATTCGAGTAATCCCTGTAATTTATTTATTTCGTGAGAGTCGAAAAACAGATTCATATTTTTTACTTTACTACCGCTTCCCTGATAAATAATATATTTTTTCCCCATTAATAATTTAACGAGACCCACTAAAATACAAACCGCTCCTACCAGCATTAGGGCCAGCTTGGCCGACGTTGCCGTAACATCGAGTAAAGTTTGTGCATAAACGATTATTATACCTGCTATTAATAGTATGCACCCGATTAAAGATATTCCTTTTTTATATATGATCTCAGAATTCATTTTTTTAGTTTTTAGCGTTATATAATTTGTGATTAAAATGTGCGGGATATATCTTCCCTGTTGTTGAAGGAAGATATATATGTTTGCTGCTTACCCATAAGAATGTTTATGGGTATACGTTTTCTTCTTTCCAAATCCGCAGTCCGAAAAGTAAAATGTTACAAAATAATAACCGCTAAATCAGGAGTTTACATAGAGAATAAAGGTAGTGCCCTTTACTTCTTAATAAGGAATAATGTTGAGTATGGCTTCGAAGAGTCGATTTATATGCGATATATAAATAAGACTCTGTACCGATAAGATCTTGTTTGAATTGTAAATGATGATTGTTTTTTTGACCTGCTCTCAAAAATGAAGGCACAGGATTATCTTGTGTGGTAATCAGGAAAGGTGTATCGTTCTGTATTGCGTTTAAAAACGCAATATTTTTCCCGTTATTCGTCGATTGTTCTCCATAAAAAAGGCCGGAAGTAATGCCTTCGTAGTTGGTCAGTTTTTGGGAAATGGTATTTCGTACGATAGCCGTACTTACGGCTATCGTAACGAAAAATGCCATCAGAATATATTTAAGAGTCTTTCCCATAGTCGACATGATCTTACAAAGGTATTCTCTTTTTTACAAATACAATGAAAAGAAATAAAAAAACTCGTTTAGCTATGCAAAAACAATTTCCGGTTAGAGAAAATGTTTATATTATTTTACCGGGATATTAAAATTTCTGCATGTCGACAAGCCTCTTGTAATAACGATTGAGTGCGATAAGTTCGTCATGTGTCCCTTCTTCTACAATTTCGCCTTCGTGCATAACATATATTTTATTAGCGTCTTTTATGGTAGATAAGCGGTGTGCGATAACGATTGTAGTTCGGTTTTTCATCAGGTTTTCAAGCGCTTCTTGAACCAGACGTTCCGACTCGGTATCGAGGGCTGATGTCGCCTCGTCGAGGATCAGGATGGCTGGATTTTTTAGTATGGCCCGAGCTATACTGATTCGTTGTCGCTGACCTCCCGACAAACGGCATCCCCGATCGCCGATATTGGTATCGTAACCGTTTTCGGTAGCAATAATAAAGTCATGGGCATTTGCTATTTTAGCGGCTTCGATAACTCGTTCCATTGTTGCTCCTTCTACGCCGAAAGCGATATTGTTGAAAAATGTATCATTAAAAAGGATCGCTTCCTGATTGACATTTCCCATCATAGAACGTAATTGCAGAGGTGTCATATCTTTTATGTTTACCCCGTCGATAAATACTCCACCCTTATCTACGTCGTAAAAGCGAGGAAGCAAATCGGCCATAGTAGATTTCCCTGAACCTGATTGTCCTACCAGGGCGATGGTTTGACCTTTGGGTATTTCGATAGAAACATCTTTTATAACCCAGTCGGTTTTATATTTGAAAGATACGTTTCGATACTCGATTTTTTTATCTAAAGAAGACTTATTTACCGGATGTTCGGGGCTTTTTATCGGGTTTTCAGCCGATAATATTTTATCGACACGTTCCATAGAAGCAAGACCTCTTTGTACGGCATAAGCCGCTTTTGAAAAATCTTTTGCCGGATTTATAATACTGTAAAAAATAACGAGGTAGTAAATAAACGAAGCTGCGTCGATACTGCTTTTCCCTCCCAGGATAAGAGATCCTCCGTACCATAAGACAATAGCGATGGTAAATGTCCCTAAAAATTCGCTCATCGGGTGGGCGAGAGCCTGGCGTCGGCTAATACGATTGGTCAGTTTAAAAAATTTATTGTTGGCCGTGATAAAGCGATCTTTAATTTTTCTTTCGGCGTTAAACGCTTTTATAATACGTAAACCTCCTAACGTTTCTTCTATTTGCGCCATAAGGGTACCCCATTGTTGTTGTGCTTCTACCGAGTTTCTTTTCAGTTTTTTCCCGACTTTTCCCATTATATAACCGCTGATAGGTAAGAGTACCATGACAAACAGGGTTAATTGCCAACTTACTAAGAACATCGTTGTAAGGTATACGATGATCATGATCGGGTTTTTAAACATCATGTCGAGAGACGACATGATAGAATTTTCTATTTCGGAAACATCTCCGGTCATACGGGCCATTACATCTCCTTTTCGTTCGGTTGTGAAAAATCCGATAGGTAAACTTACGACCTTGCTGAATACGTAGTTACGTATATCTCGAACGACTCCCGAACGAATGGGGATCATAAAATAAGAACTCAGATAACTGGTAAATGTTTTGAAAAAAGTCATCACTACTAATAGTGCTCCCAGAAGCATTAGGGTAAGGGCTCCTCCATGATTCTCGATAAAGAGTGTAATGTAATAATAAAAATTATTGATAAATACGTCTTTAAAAGATGCACTTCCCAGTTGCATATATTCATAGTGCGCTTCATTTATTTTAAATAGTATCTGAAGTATGGGAATCAGTAACGCGAATGAAAATAAACTCAATACTGTTGATAGAATGTTGAAAAAAATATTCAGGAACAAGTATTTTTTATAGGGGGGCACAAACCGGAGTAAAATCTTTATAAAATCTTTCATTGTTCGGGGATATACTTATTTTTATCTTTGTGTCGAGAATTGCAAATATAGCCACATCTTGCGATTGTTTTGTATTTATGTAAGATAAAAATGCCAAAAAATGTATTTATATATGAGAACGAGACCTGCTTTATTAAAAATATGCAAAATCGCGAAACACTTTTAAACCATTTCTAAATTTGATTGTCGAAGCTGCAATGTAAAAGTTTATTGAGGAGTATTAAAAATATTATTTACAAAAATATGTCCCGTTTTTATTTGGTGATGATTGCCTGTTTAATGGCATTCGGTACAATTTCTGAAGTGAAAGCTCAAACTCAGAAAATACGTGTTTCGGGTATCGTGCAGGATGAAGTGGAAAAAATCGCTATGGAATTAGTTACAGTACGTGTACTGAAGGCTAAAGATAGTTCTTTTGTGACCTCTGCTACTACCGATACATTGGGTAGATATACATTCAGGGTTAATCCGGGAAAATATGTGGTTGCGTTTACTTATCTGGGATATACACCGGTGAATAAAGATATTCAGGCTTCCTCTTCACAGCCTCGGTTGAGTATGGGTATCGTAGGAATGCAACCCAATGGAATTATGCTGAAAGAGGCTGTTGTTGTAGGGAAGGTACCCGATGTTGTGGTGAAGCAGGATACTCTCGAGTTTAATGCCGATTCTTATAAAACCCAGCCTAATGCGGTGGTCGAAGATTTATTGAAGAAACTTCCAGGAGTTGAAGTCGATTCTGACGGAAAAATAAAATCCGGAGGAAAAGAAATTAAGAAAATTTTGGTCGACGGAAAAGAATTTTTCCCCGATGATCCTAAAATGGCAACAAAGAATCTACCGGTGGATATGGTAGATAAATTACAAGTTGTAGATCGTAAATCGGATGAAGCACGGCTTACCGGTGTCGATGACGGGAACGATGAGACGGTGATAAATCTAACCATAAAAAAAGGGATGAATCGGGGATGGTTCGGTAACGTTCAAGCTGGTTACGGTACTCAGGACCGTTTTGTTGCAGGGGGTATGGTCGGCCATTTTATCGATCAGACGCAATTTATGGGAATAGGTAAAGCAAATAATACAAATAATGAAGGTGCTGACGATTTGGGTGCTGGAATGTATTCCGGACGAGGTTTCGGCGGCAATAGCGGTATCAATACTTCAGGATTAGGAGCTTTGATATTTAACAGGGGTACTCCCGATAAGGATAAACTGGTAATAGGTGCAGATGCCCGTTTTGTGAGCGCTAATCGGAAAGCATGGCAAAATTCGGAACGTCAAAACTTTCTTCCCGATAGTACTTCTTATGAGAACAGCAACAGTAACAGTCATAGCAACAGCCGGAATTTTAACATGAATATGCGGTTGAGATGGCAGCCGGACACGTTAACGACTATCGATTTTATGCCCCAAATCGGTTATAATAAATCATGGAACGAAAGTAACGGCACTTCGGCATTGTTGGCAGGAAATGCCGCTCGGGATAGTGTAAATAGTGGAGTTAGTAGTTCCTCGAACGATGGAAACGGATTTAATTTTAATGGGCGATTGATGTTGAACCGTAAATTTAAAAATAAAAAAGGACGCCAGATAAGTCTTTCGATGAATTACCGTTTGAACGATACCGAACAGGATGGCTTGAGTTACAGTGAAAATCATTTTTATTTGGTAGATAGTACGAGTATCGTACGTCAGCGTACCGATAATCATAACTGGAATGGAAGTATGCAAGCTCGCCTCTCTTATGTAGAGCCGGTATTGAAAAATCATTTTCTCTCGTTTGCTTATTCTTACCGATATAATTATAATAATGCCGACCGTTTTAACTATGATCTTTCCAAACCGGGAGAACCTATCGATTCGCTCTACAGTAACCGTTCCCGTAATAAATTCAATACACATCAGGGAAGTATCGGTTTGCGGGGAATACGGGAAAAATTCAATTATAATGTGGGAATGAATGTCGAAGCTGTACGCATGGAATCGAAGAACCTTATCGATGGAGACAGAAGTGTGCCTGCAAGAGTGGATGTGAATTATTCGCCTTTCTTTAATTTCATGTACCGGTTCGATAAACAGACTTATTTGCGTATAAATTATTGGGGAAGTTCGGGGCAGCCTTCGATCGACCAGTTACAACCGGTCAAGAACATTACCGATCCTTTACGCATCAGTAAGGGGAATCCCGATTTGAATTCTTATTTTAATAACAGCCTTAATTTTAATTTCGGCTCTTTTCAGCGTGAAACGCAACGGGCTTACGGTGTATACGGCCGTGCCAGTGTAGTACGCAACAGTATTGTAAACAAGACCTTTTATGATTCTGAAACAGGTATTCAGACGACGATGCCTATAAATGTCAACGGAGTATGGAATGCGAGTGTGGGTTCTATGTTCAGTACGCCGTTCCGCAATAAAAAATTTTCTATTTCCAACGATTTGGGATTTTCCTATTCTAATAATATAGGTTATGTAAATCAGGGAAAGGGAGAGAGCTTACGAAATCGTACCGGAGACTTCAGTATAAACGAACGTCCGCGTTTTGCTTACCGTTCGGATTGGTTCGATTTCGAACTCGGAGGAAATTATTCGTATCGACTTACCCGTAATAGTTTGCAGGGGCAACAAGACCGTAACCAGATGAATTACGGCGGTTCGGCGAATGTAAGCGTTTATTTACCTTGGAGTATTATTCTGGGTTCCGATTTTAATTATACGGGTCGGGAAGGATATGGTACCGGTATCCAGAAGAATGTATATATGTGGAATGCCGAAGTATCTTATCAATTTTTGAAAGGGAAAAGCGCTACGCTATTGTTCAAAATATATGATATACTGAAACAGCGTAACAGTATTTCACGTACTGTGACGGGTAACTATATGCAAGACACTCAGTCTAATGTGCTTACCAGTTATTGTATGCTTTCGTTTACCTATCGTTTTAATACTTTCGGTAAAAAAGGCGGTAGCGGCCCTGATGGTGGTCCGGGACGAGGTCGGGAAGGTGATTTTAGGCCTCAACGTGGAGGCGATTTCAGAGGACGCCCGGGTGTGCCTATGCGTGTATTCTGATAAATTAAAATCATATTATTTGTATGCGCAGAACGATTGTTTTATCTTTGAGCCGTTTGAATGAATGGCTATATGGGAAAAACAATCGTTTATAATCCGCTTAACTATCCGTTGTATGTAATGGTAAAACCGGTCGGGGCTTTATGCAACCTCGATTGTAGTTATTGTTATTACCTTGAAAAAGACTCTTTGTACCGTGATCGGAAAATAAACCGTATGACGGATGAATTGCTCGAAAAATTTACCGAAGAATATATTAATTCTCAAACGCTTCCCGAGGTCTCTTTTACCTGGCATGGTGGAGAGACTTTATTACGGGGTATCGATTTTTACCGTAAGGCAGTCATATTTCAGAAACAGTATGGCGGTGGACGTACGATAGTAAATTCGATACAAACTAATGGTTTGCTGTTGAATGACGAATGGTGTCGTTTTTTCAAAGACAATAATTTTCTGGTTGGTATCTCGATCGACGGGCCGGAACACATACATGACCGGTATCGGCTCGATAAAGGTGGGAGAGGTACTTTTTCGCGTGTAATGAGGGGGATAGAGTTATTGCAAAAGCATGGTGTAGAGTTTAATACGCTTTCGGTTATCAATGATTATAATGTACATTATCCAGTAGAAACGTATCGTTTTTTTAAAGAAATAGGAAGTCGTTATATGCAATTTTCTCCGATAGTAGAAAGATGGGGAGATCGTGACGATGGACTCGAATTATTGCCTCCGGGTGAATTTTACCATACGGAAATGCCTCCTTGGTGTGTTAAGAGTGAAGATTTCGGACAGTTTTATTGTGATATGTTCGATGAGTGGATAAAAGAGGACGTCGGAAGTTATTTTGTACAAATGTTCGATGCTACTTTAGCAGGTATGGTCGGCCAGCCTCCCGGAGTATGTGTATTTGGTAAAACGTGCGGACATGCGGCCGCACTTGAACATAATGGAGATTTGTATGCCTGCGATCACTTCGTTTATCCCGAATATCGTTTGGGAAACATACGTACAGAAAGTATCATTTCTATGATGTTATCTGCAAAACAAACTTCTTTCGGAAACGATAAGTGGGATAAATTACCCCGTCAGTGTCGGGAGTGTACTTTTCTCAGGCTTTGTAACGGAGAATGTCCTAAAAATCGGATATTGAAATCTTCAACCGGTGAACCCGGGTTGAATTATTTATGTAAAGGACTTAAAAAATATTTTGCGCACGTATTGACTTATATGGAGTTTATGGCTTGCGAACTTGATAATGAGCGCCCCCCTTCTAACGTGATGGAATATGCCCGTGCGCAAAAAAAGACAAATAAATAATTCCCGATCCTGTTTTTCCGTTAAGATTTGCTACTTTTGCTGGCGAAAATGAAACACAAATGGGAATATTTGAGATATTGCTGTTGGCAATAGGCCTATCTATGGATTGTTTTGCCGTATCTCTTACTATGGGTACTGTTATGCACCCGCTTCGCTGGAAAAAAGTGCTGAAGGTTTCGGCATTTTTCGGGATATTTCAGGGAGGAATGCCCCTTATCGGCTGGTGGTTGGGACACGGTTTCAGACGATATATAGAATCTTATGATCATTGGATCGCTTTTACTTTGTTACTATTTTTAGGAGGGAAAATGATTTATGAGGGAAGTAAGAGGGAAGAAGATCGTCCTGTTTGTTTTGATCCGACTTGTACTCGTACGCTGATCGGGTTGTCTGTGGCGACCAGTATTGATGCTCTTGCTGTGGGCATTTCATTTGCTTTTCTGAATATGAATATGTGTATACCGACACTCATTATAACGTTTACTACTATTATAATTTCACTTATTGGGCAATATATTGGTAAATGTTTTGGTCGCCGGCTTAAAACCGGAGCTGAGGTTATTGGGGGTATTATACTTATACTTATCGGTGTAAAAATTTTGATCGAACATTTGTATTTCCAATAGAAAAGTCGAAGTGAAAGTTTCGATTTATTTTTATGTAATTATTTATATCGGATGAAGTTTAATAAAAGAGGATATATTGCGTGTGTCTTATTCTTGATTGTATTTGCAATCATATTTTGGATGAGAAACGGACGGTCGGCTGAATACCGGTTTAACGAAGGCTTGATATTCGGTACCGTATATCATATTACTTATCAGTATAGTAATGATTTGCAAGAAGAAATCGAGGATGAACTGCATCGTTTTAATGCATCATTGTCTCCTTTCGATCCGACTTCTATCATTTCCCGTATAAATCGCAACGATACCGGTGTCGTTGCCGATAAATGGTTTACGGTCGTTTTTAACCGGTCTAAAGAGATTTATGAAGATACCGGAGGCGCCTTTGATCCTACTTTGTCTCCTTTGATTAATGCATGGGGATTCGGTTATGATAAAAAAGACTCGGTAACTCCTGTTATTATCGATAGTCTCAGGCAGTTTGTAGGAATGAAAAAGATTTCGTTGCAGGGCGACAGAGTAATAAAAAGCGATCCTCGTATGACACTTAATTTTTCGGCAATAGCAAAGGGATATGCCTGTGATGTGATTGCAGAAATGCTTTCGAAAAAAGGAATTCGTAATTATTTGGTCGAGATAGGAGGAGAGATTGTTGCCAAAGGAATAAATCCGCATGGTGAATGCTGGAAAGTAGGTATCAATAAGCCGGAGGATGATGGTGGTTACGGTGAGGTACAACAAGTTGTCGCAATGAGTGATGGTGCGATGGCCACATCGGGTAATTATCGTAACTATAAAATTGTGAACGGGAAACGTATTGCCCATACGATCGATCCGGTGAGCGGTTATCCGGTACAGCATTCTTTGTTAAGTGCAACGGTATTTGCCCCCGATTGTATGACTGCCGATGCTTATGCTACCGCATTTATGGTACTCGGACTCGAAAAAAGTATGCTTCTCGCCGAGCAAAATAAGGATATAGAAGCCTTCTTTATTTATGCGACGGGAGTCGATTCAACAGCATTAGCCGTTGAATCGACTCCCGGGATGGCAAAATATATTGTAAAATAAATTACAAAAAATATTTTCGATCGTTTACCGAATTATCAGACGGATAGACACTTTAAGAAATATGGTTATCGGATTGTTATCTGGGTCGCTCCGAAACCGTATTCACGAAAAGAGGCATCTTGATAGTCGTAATGTTTGTATTTGGTACGTAACTCGGTAAGTATCGCTTTTCTTAATATACCGTCTCCTTTTCCATGTATAAATACGATTTTTTTTCCTTTTTCCCCTTTATAAGATTCGAGGGTTTCCCTGAATTTAGAAAGTTGGTATTCGAGTATTTCTTTGTTTGTCATTCCGGCTGTAGAGTCTAATAACTCATTTATATGCAGGTCTATTTCTAACGGTCCTTCGGTAGCATGTTTCTTTTTCGTTACAGGTTTTTTTTCACCAGTATCGATCGCTTTTTTCGATCGTATCGCTTTTTCGATTTTTGAGGCATCGGGTATGAATTGTTTTTCGGGAATATCGTTTTTTACGATATTTAGAACGATTGCATCTTCATCGAAATATTCATTTTCACGAAAACTGTGTAATTTATAAAATTTCACAGGGTCGATGCGATGTTCAACCGATGCGGGATTTTTTAGATCGAAAGGCTTGTCTTGTTTAAACGCGATATACTGAATGCAGATACGTTCGTGTTCGTTTAAATCTTCTTTACCGAAATTTTCTACTTGGATTTGTATATTCGGTTCGACCGATCCCGAATAGATGGTTTTCCATTGGTATCCGTTATTGATCAGGTAAGAGAAGAAGACATAATAGTTGCTGTCGTTTATCAGATATGTGTCGAAACGAGTGTTTTGCAAGCTTTTTTGATTTTCGGGGAGAAATGCCAGAACGATATTCAAGCGGTCTCCTTCTACAGTTTCTATAATTTCTAATTTCTCCGGCTCTTCTTCTGTCGTTATACTTTCGTCGGTCATTTCCGATGCTGGAGTTTTATATGCGAAAGTTTCGGTATGCTTTTTTGTATCGTTTTTAAGAGTGGAAGCCGATTCTATTACGACACATTCGCGTACGAGAACCGGAGTCTCGAAACCGTCTTCTTCTTCGACTAAAGCAATATCTTTTGTTATTTTTACTACGATGCCGCCTCCGACAGAATTCAGGAAACGGACCTTATCTCCTACTTTTACCATAGCTTGTACATTTATATTCACAAAGATGCTTAAATTTGCACATATATTCAAACAGATATGCAAAAAACACAAGATATACGTATCGAAGATTTTAATTATCCGTTGCCTGATGAGAAAATTGCAAAATTTCCCCTTTCGCGGAGAGACGAATCTAAATTATTAATTTATTGTAAAGGTAATATTTCAGAAACGATTTTTAAAAGCCTTCCCGATAGGGTGCCTACCGATAGTTTGTTGGTTTTTAATAATACCCGTGTTATACAAGCTCGCTTGCATTTTAGAAAAGAAACTGGTGCGCTTATCGAAATATTTTGTCTCGAACCATCTGATCCGCATGATTACGTACTTTCTTTTCAGGCGACATCTCGGTGTTCTTGGATATGTATGATCGGAAATCTTAAAAAATGGAAAACCGGCGCTTTGAAACGAACGGTCCGTATCGGAGATTCGCATATAACACTGTCTGCTGAGCGAAAAAGTACTCACGGAAATGCCTTTGAAGTAGAATTCAGTTGGGATAACGATCATGTTACGTTCGATATGTTACTCGAAAGAATAGGAGAATTGCCGATTCCTCCTTATCTTAATAGAGAGACCGAAGAGAGTGATAAAGAAACGTATCAGACGGTTTATTCTAAAATAGAGGGATCGGTTGCTGCTCCGACTGCAGGATTGCATTTTACTACGGAAGTTCTTTCCCGCCTTCATGAAATAGGAATTCCATGTCTCGAACTTACTTTGCATGTAGGTGCCGGTACTTTTCGTCCGGTAAAAAGCGAAACGATAAAAGAACATGAGATGCATACCGAATTTATCTCGGTATCTAGAGCTTTCATCGAGACTTTATTAGAGTCGGGGCGCAAAATAATAGCTGTTGGTACGACTTCGGTACGTACACTCGAAAGTTTGTATTATATAGGGCGTACACTTGAATCCAAGCCCGATGCAACGGCTGTAGATCTTCCGGTAAAACAATGGCAGCCTTATGACGGAAGCCCCGAAATTTCGCCCGATAAGTCGTTGCGGAATATACTTTGTTATCTCGACCGGATCCAGTCTGACCGGCTCGTAACTTCTACTCAAATTATTATAGCTCCGGGATATACTTTTAAGCTGGTAAAAGGTATGATTACCAATTTTCATCAGCCTCAAAGTACGTTGTTGTTATTGGTTTCCGCATTTGTCGATGGGCGTTGGAGAGAAATTTACGATTATGCACTTTCCCATGAGTTCCGATTTCTTAGCTATGGCGACAGTTCGTTGCTAATGCCTTAAAATAGGGTTAAATAATTTTGCCGGGACAATAAAAAGGCCGGAAATGCGTATTATTAAAGATGTAATGCATATAATGGTCGATAAATGAGAATTCTGTTATCCTTGTTGGTTTCGGTGTTGTTACTCACTTCTTGTGGAAATGCGAAGTTGAGTACTGCCGACGCGCAGTACCAGCGTGGCGAGTATTTTGCTGCGGCTGCTACTTATCGCAAGGTATATGCCAAGACTTCTCCTCGTAAAGAACGGTCATTACGGGGAAAGATCGCTTTTAGGATGGCCGAATGTTACCGCCGTATAAATGCATCTGCACGAGCTACGGGGGCTTATCAGAATGCAATACGTTATCGTTATCCCGACAGTATGGCTTTGTTTTACTTGGCCAGAAGCCAACAAATGCAGGGAAAGTATAAAGATGCGATTAAAAATTACCAACTTTTTCTTGAAAAAAAGCCGGAGGACCGCTTGGCTTTAAATGGCATCAGAGGCTGTGAAGCCGCATCAGAATGGAAAAAGCTTCCGACTCGGTATAAAGTAAAGCGAGCCGATCTTTTTAATTCTCGGCGAGCCGATTTCGCTCCTATGTTTCCCGGTAGTAATTATGATCAGTTATATTTCACGTCGAGTACAGAAAAAGCAACGGGAGATAAAAAAAGTGATATTACCGGAATAAAAAACAACGACATCTTTTTTGCAAAAAAAGACGAAAACGGTGTATGGGGAAGGCCGCTTATAATAGAAGGAGATTTGAATACCGAGTTCGATGAGGGGGTTGTCAGTTTTTCTCCCGATGGAAATACGATGTATTATACCAAAGCCAGGCGTGAACCGAATTCCGATACATCTGTCGAGATTTATACGTCTGCTCGCTCAGGGGCTAAATGGGGCGCCGGACAAAAATATGAAGTTACCGGCGATACTATATCGGTGTTTGCTCATCCGGCGGTTTCTCCCGATGGAGAGTTTCTATATTTTGTTTCAGATATGCCCGGCGGACAGGGAGGAAAAGACATCTGGAGAATTTCACTTACTGAGAAAGGAGGAGGAACCCTCGAAAATATGGGACCGCAAATAAATACGCCTGGAGATGAAGTATTTCCTTACATAAGAAACGACGGTACTTTTTATTTTGCTTCCGACGGTCACCCGGGTATGGGGGGGCTCGATCTTTTTAAAGCGGAGAAAAGTGAGCTTGGAGTATGGAAGATAGAAAATCTTAAGGCTCCGGTCAATTCCTCGGGAGACGATTTCGGAATAACTTTTGCTGATGGGGAATCGGGCTTTTTTTCTTCTAACCGGAATGATGCCCGGGGATATGATCACATATATAGTTTCGAATTACCTCAGATCGAAGTGTGGATAAAGGGGCATACACTTGATTTCGATGAAGAGCCCGTACCCGATGCCATTATACGGATCGTGGGAAAAGACGGGACGAATCAGAAAGAAATTTCCAGAAAGGATGGAACTTATAAGTTCAGGCTTACTCCGGGAGTAGAGTATGTAATGAAAGCCGGATGTCGAGGTTTTTTAAATACCAGTTACGAATTCAGTACTTCTCCTGAAGAAAAAGATGCGGAATACGAGGCCGATTTTATTTTAGCCGATATTACAAAGCCGGTGCTTATCGAGAATATATTTTATGATTTCGATAAAGCGACTTTACGCCCGGAGTCGGCTAAAGCCCTCGATGAACTTATAAAATTGCTGAATGATAATCCTAATGTAACGATCGAGCTGGCAGCTCATACCGACTTGAAGGGTTCGGACGAATACAATCTCAAATTATCGGAGCGTCGGGCTAAATCAGTTGTCGATTATCTTATTAAGGGTGGAATCGCTGCCGATCGCCTAACTCCGAAAGGATATGGTGAAAGCCGGCCGAAAACAGTTACCAAAAAAATCGCACGGGAACATCCTTTTCTGAAAGAAGGGGATATACTTACCGAAGAATTTATTTTGGCATTGCCTCCCGAACAGCAGGAAATAGCGAATCAAATCAATCGGCGCACCGAATTCCAGGTTCTGACAATTACTTATGATTTATTTTGATGTTATTCTTTTTTATAGTAATAAGGCCGGTTTTCCTCCAAAATGCCATAATATTTAAAGGTATAAAAGATTTTTGTTCGAAATAATGAAAAATTTCCGTATTTAAATGTTGCATCTCTTTTAAATTTAGTATATTTGCCAAACGAATAAACAACTAAAAACAATCGTATCAAAATGAATCAAGTATCGGAGCGTCTGGCAAGTCTTTCTCCTTCCCAGACATTAGCTATGTCGCAAAAAAGCAATGAGTTGAAGGCTCAGGGGGTAGATGTGATTAATCTGAGTGTAGGTGAACCTGATTTTTTCACGCCGTCGCATATTAAAGACGCTGCGAAAAAAGCGATCGACGATAACTTTTCGTTTTATTCGCCTGTTCCTGGCTTTATGGATTTACGAAAAGCCATTTGTGAAAAACTGAAAAAGGAAAATGGGCTCGATTATACACCCGAGCAGATCGTTGTTTCGGGAGGTGCCAAACAATCGATATGTAATGCTGTGCTTAGTTTGGTAAATCCCGGTGACGAAGTGATTATTCCTGCACCAGCTTGGGTGAGTTATGTAGAAATGGTGAAGTTGGCCGAAGGTAAGAATGTTGTTGTGAATGCGGGTATAGAACAGGATTTTAAAATTACCCCCGAACAGCTCGAATCGGCTATTACTCCCAAAACGAAGTTGATAATTCTTTGTTCTCCTTCTAATCCTACCGGAAGTATTTATTCTAAAGAAGAGTTGAAGGGACTTGCTGATGTGCTGGCTAAACATTCGGGAATATTTGTGATTTCAGATGAAATTTATGAGCATATTAATTATATAGGTGGTCATCAGAGTATCGCTCAATTTGAAAATGTTCGTGACCGGGTAATTATTATTAACGGAGTATCCAAAGCCTATGCGATGACGGGTTGGCGTATTGGTTTTATGGCAGCCCCGGTATGGATTGCTAAAGCTTGCAATAAATTGCAGGGACAATATACATCGGGAGCAAGTTCTATTGCCCAGAAGGCTTCTACGGCTGCTTTTGCAGGCGATCAAGCGTGTGTTGAGGAAATGCGTCAGGCATTTGAACGCCGTCGCGATTTGGTGGTAAAACTGGCAAAAGAGATTCCCGGATTTAAGGTAAATAACCCGCAAGGGGCATTTTATCTCTTCCCCGAAGTGAGTTATTATCTTGGAAAATCTTATGGTGATCGTAAGATCAATACTTCGGGCGATTTAGCAATGTTTTTGTTAGAAGAAGGCCATGTGGCTACAGTAGATGGTGATGCATTCTGCGCACCGGGTTATATTCGTTTCTCTTATGCCACCTCGGATGAGAATCTGAAAGAAGCTATGCATCGTATTAAAGAAACATTGGCGAAATTGAAATAAGAATTGAATTTAAAATTTTAAACGAGTCTCCTGTTGTATATGGGAGACTCGTTTGCTATATAGATTCAGTCTTTTATAATTATACCGATTTGTTTAGCCAATTCTACGGCTTGGTATGATGAAACGACAGCGCCCCGCAAGTCGGGAATATTACAATGTAGATTTTCAATTCTCGAGTTCCTCAGGTCCATTCCTTTTAGCGGAGTATGGGAAAATTCCGATTCAGAGAGATTGCAGTTTTCAAAAGAAAAAGATTCAATTTTGCAATTATTGAAGGCTCCGTTTCTGAAATCACTGTTCTGTATTAAGGTATTTCTTATTTTTGCATTGGTAAAATTACTATATATTCCGTTACTCGATTCGATAAGTACGTGGTTGAAAACAGATCCTCCCAAATCACATCCTAATAATTTGCAATTAATGAATTCTACGCGGTAAAAATTACATTCTCCGAAATCGGTATTCGAAAGATCGCAGTTCCTAAATGAGATGTCGGTAAAATTTACCCTTCGTAATTTATTTTTGCCGAATAAGCAATGGGAAAAGATACAATGGATGATCGAGTCGCATCTTTTTCCTGTTTCTTTTATTGTTTCGTTATGAAAAAAAAGATTTTCTATTTCATTTTCTTCGAAGGTGAGTATATCGAATGCAGAAGTACTTTCTTCGATATTTTCATATATATCGGGTGATGATATTTTCTTCGTCATAGGGGGTATTTTAAGATGTGAAATACACGATGATCTTAGGTATAAAAATAATACAACCGGTTGTTGCAGAAGCTAAAGCAACACATAAAACTCCTGCAGCGGCAAGGTCTTTGATTCGTTTTATCGTATTATGATATTCGGGGGAAACAAAATCGGAAATGGCTTCGATGGCTGAATTGAAACACTCTGTTCCAAAAACGAGACCGATACACATTATGATGATCATCCATTCGACCGGAGATATTCCGAGCCAAATACCGCAGCCGATAGCTATAATTGCCGCTGATAGATGTATACGGGCATTATGTTCGGTAATGATAAGTTGTTTTATGCCGCTGATAGCATAACGAAAGCTATATATTCTTTTTTTTAAAGAAAAAGGTGCATTTTCCATGGCATTTATGGATAAGTTCTATATTAATTGCATATTAATTAGTTATTTCAGGTTTTTCTGTATTTATATTCTTCCTTATGAATATCTTTATAAAATCTTTATACCCCTATATGCAAAACTTATAATTTACTTATAAGAAGCTATATATATTTGCAATGTCGGAAATCTTAAAGAAAGTACGACGAGTACAAAAATAATAAATATCGACGAGGTATGGAAGTAAAGAATTTAACTGAAATGTTAGTGGGAATGCAAAAACGTCTATTTAGTTTTGCTTATAGTCTCACGATGAATAAAGATGATGCTCAGGATCTGTTGCAAACTACGTCGCTGAAAGTATTGAATAATAGTGAAAAATTCGTGAATAACGAAAATTTTAGTGGCTGGATATTTACAATAATGCGCAATATATTTATAAACGATTATCACAGTAGTGCCAATAAATATACTGTTTTCGATAATGAAGAAGGTACGGTAATGAGACGGTTCGCAACGAATCCAGCGGACGATACACCCGAATCTACCTTTGCAATGAAAGAAATAAACAAGGCGATCAAAGGATTGTCTGACGAGTACCGGGTGCCTTTTAGTCTTTATGTAGCAGGATATAAATATCAGGAGATAGCCGATCGTATGGAATTACCTATCGGAACGGTAAAAAGCCGCATATTCAGCTCTAGGCGTCAGTTGCAGGATCAGTTGAAAGAGTATAGATACGATTAATAATCATATTAATGCCTGTGAAGGTAATATTTATATGCGATGTGATTATCGCTATGCAATCTTGACTATTTGGATAAAGTGAGAAGTCTTAGCTTAAGACTTCTCTTTTTTATATAAATATAAATTGATATTATTTTTCATCACAAAAACGATATCCGATTCCCGATTCGGTTGTGATATATTCGGGGAAAGAGGGGTCATCTTCTATCTTTTTCCGTAACTGGGCGATAAATACTCTTAAATACTGTGGTTGGTCCTGATAGGCGACACCCCAAACTTGTTTAAGTATGTATTGATGGGTAAGTACTTTTCCTGCATTCTGAGCCATGAGGGTTAAGATAGAGTATTCTGTTGTAGTCAGTTTTAAAATTTCTTCTCCTTTTTTAACCGTACGGGTATGGATGTTTATGTGCAAATCGCCGAAATCCATGACAGGCGAAGGCTCGTTATTGTTTTTAATCATACGCATAGCCGATCTTATGCGGGCTAACAATTCCCCGTTATGGAAGGGTTTTGTCAGGTAATCGTTGGCTCCGTGATCGAGAGCTTTTATAATTTCTTCTTCGTTGGTACGAGCCGATAGAATAATGATCGGGTTATAGTACCATTCTCTCAGTTTCGATAACACGTTGTGCCCGTCTTCATCGGGTAACCCTAGATCCAGAATTATTAATGTAGGTGAATACATGGCAGTCGCAGCCATTCCTTCGCGAGCGTTTGAAGCGACATATACTTTATAACCTTTCATTTCGAGAGTTATCGTAAGTAATCGCCTTATTTGCACTTCATCGTCTATGATCAGTATAGTGGTCTCGTTCATATTACGTCGTTATTGTTTAGGTTTTCGATAGTTGGTATTTCGCTCGGGAGCGAGATTGTGATACGTGCACCCCCTTCAGGCATATTTTTTGCCGTAACACGGCCTTTCAATACATCGGTATAGCCTTTTACAATCGATAGTCCGAGGCCGGATCCGCCTGTAATGGAGGAATTACCCCGATAAAATTTATCGAAAATATGGGGAAGGTCTTTTTCGCTGAATCCATTTCCATTATCGGTAACCGAAAGTACGAAATTATGTCCGTCGTGCCGGGCGGAGACTTCTACGTTGCGCCCTTTGGGTACATATACGATTACATTGTATAAAAGATTGTATAAGATTTGTTCGAGCAGGACGATGTCGATGCGGACTAAAGGCATATCTTCGTCGATATAAATAGCGAGATGATATTCCGTCAGAGGCTCTTTTAATTGTTTTACTACCGAACTTATAAGATCGTGAACGTCATACCAGTCGAGACGGGGAGAAATGCGTCCTGAATCTACTCTCGACATATTCAGCAGGTCTTCGATGAGTTTCGATAGTCTTTGGGCTGCCATGTAAATCTCTTCGCTTAATTCTTGTTTTAATCCTGTTTCCAGTGTGCGCATGGTTTCTGCGGCTGAAATAATAGATGTTACGGGAATACGTAATTCGTGTGAGATCGAATTAAACAATGTTTTATATAATTTTTCCGATTCTTGTAATAGCAATGATTGGTTGGCAATTTCGTTCAGGTATTCTCTTTCGAGGGCATTCGATATTTGTCGTTTTAGTGTGATCCAAAGTAATTCTTCGTCGGCATTGAACGGATGGCCCATTTTTATAATAATGACGCCGAGACTCATTCGCAAGCTATTGAGGGGATAAAAAGATTTTTCCTCAGCCATGAATGTGTCGGTTGACCGTCCTGCAGCTCTTCGTGTCGCGAATACCCATTCGGCGATTTCTCTTTCTTCCGGAGTGAGTGATAGGGTCGAATATTCGCTCTCTTCCTTAGACAATACACCGTTTTTGTTTTTAAGCATAAAGGCGCAATTAAATCCGAAACCTTCTTTAATGGTTTGTACAGCAACTTTTTGTACTTCTATGTTTCCCGATACGAATGAGAGATTTTTCGATAGTTTCAACATTGTATTAGTAACATGTTCGCGTCGTCTGCTTTGCTCTTCCTGCCGTCTGAATCGAGACGTAAAGATTGTATTGATGAAAGGAATTGAAATAAAAAGCAATATCAATAAGAAATTATTGGGGGTAAACAGGCTGAATTCCCAATATGGTGAAGTGTATATCAAGTCGAGAATAATAGCGCTGATGAGAGTAGACATGATTATCGGCCCTGAAGGAAATAACAGAGATTGTACGGAAAGTACCAGAAGAAATAAGTAAATAATCGCCTGGGAAGAAAATATGTTTGATATCGGATAAAATGCCAAAGAAAAAATGATGGTAATAAGAAACGAGAATAAATATTGGCGTAAAGGGGTCTTTTTCTTTTCCCTTTTTTCTTTTTTTCTTTTTTCTCTTTTATAAAGGCCATTTCATTCGAAAGGACATAAATGTCTACAGCATCACATTTCGATAAAAGGCGTTCCATTGGGGTTTTGCGCCAAGGATTCCATTTATGTCGTTTAAATTTTTCGGTAACGATATGAGTTATTTTCTCGTTTTCGATGACATTCAGCATTGTATTTACCCAACTGTCTCCGGAGGTTCGTATAACATAAGTTCCGAGTCTGTAAGCAAGTCTTATATTATTATTGAGTTGTTCCTGTTGCCGGTTTGTCAATTTCTCTGAGTGATCGATATATACGGCAAACAGAGGTGCATCCATCATGTACGAAAGGTTTTTGGCCCGTTGTAATAAACGTTCGGTATGTCGGTTCTCGGTGATGGGTACCAATAACCGAATTCCCGATTTGCTGGCGTCTTCTATTTTATTTTCCGCTAAGTTTTTTCTTTGAATCTCGTTTTTGCGGAAGGTAAGCAGTGATTTGTAATTTTTTTGTAGATTCAACAAGCTATCTTCCGAAAAGAACAGTTCCCGTTGTTTAGGTGAAAGAAAATCGTAACTTATATTTCCTTCTTTATATTTCTGTATGATTTCGTTGATGGGGCATTCTACGGGTATAACCAGATCGCATTGCTCGAATACGATATCGGGGACAGTATAAAGGGAACGATTGCCTACAGCATCGGTGATCAGGTAAGAATAGCTTTCGAGTTGTATGGCGCTTAATGTTGAAAATACGCCAATTCCTTTATCGATAAGTTCTTCAATATCCTGATGCCGGTTGCGATGTCGGCTGGCAGAACTGTTGTAATGGGCCATTTCATCGATAATGACAAGGGCCGGATTTCGATTGAGGATAGCATTTATATCGAGTTCTCCATTGGGTTTTAATGGAATTTGCTCTATTTCGGAGGCTTTTTTCAGGATGGTTTTATCTTTTGTATGAAGGCAGCCGATAACCACATCGAGTCCTTTCTTTTTCATAGCGCAGGCTTTTTCGATCATGGCATGGGTCTTTCCGGTACCCATACACATCCCGAAGAAAAGCACCAGTTTCCCTTTTTCTTTCTGATATTCGGAAAATGACAGGTCTTGAGGGTTATTCTCCCGGTTTATACTATGTTTTGTCATATACCTTTTCTTTTATACCCGAAAAACTCTAAGATAGTTTGTTTTAACGAAATAAGCAAAGTTTTTAATGCGACAAATCGGCTTTGTTTGAAAACGGACAGAAATTACTTGGTAAAGGATGTAATTTCTGTCCGTTTTATTATTATCTGTCCGGTTTCCCGGATAATTTCGTATTTTATTTTACGTTATGTAACGTATGGCCCATCCGTTTTTTCTTCGTTTTCATATAAAAAAGATTATAAGGATTAGGCGTAATTTCGATCGGTATATTTTCTACGATTTCAAGACCGTAACCTTCCAGTCCTATTCGTTTAACGGGGTTATTAGTCATCAGTCGCATTTTGTGTACGCCTAAGTCGCGAAGGATACTTGCTCCAACCCCGTAATCCCTTTCGTCGGCTTTAAAACCGAGGTGTAAGTTTGCGTCTACCGTATCGTATCCTTCTTCCTGTAATTTGTAGGCTTTCATTTTATTCATAAGTCCTATACCTCGGCCTTCCTGATTCATATATACGATTACCCCTTTGCCTTCTTTTTCGATTTCTTCCATGGCTTTATGTAGTTGGTCTCCGCATTCGCACCGCTTCGATCCGAATATATCTCCCGTTACACAGGAGGAATGTACTCTCACGAGAATCGGTTCGTCAGGCTCCCATGTACCCTTTATCAATGCCACGTGCTCGAGGCCGTTCGATACCTGCCGGTAAGGAATGAGTCTGAAATGTCCTCTTTCGGTAGGCATATCAACCTCTACTCCTCTTTCGATGATCGATTCTTGTTTTAGCCGGTAAGCGATGAGATCTTTTATGGCGATAATCTTGATTCCGAATTTTTTAGATACTTCCATAAGCTGGGGAAGTCGAGCCATGGTACCGTCTTCATTAATAATTTCGATCAGTGCTCCGGCTGGAAAAAGACCTGCAAGGCGTGCCAGATCGACAGCGGCTTCGGTATGTCCCGAGCGTCTTAATACCCCCCGGCTGCGTGCTCGTAAAGGGCTTACATGTCCGGGACGCCCTAAGTCAGACGGTTTGGTATGTGGGTCGGCCAGAGCTTTTATCGT
Organism: Coprobacter tertius; assembly: GCF_024330105.1. Taxonomy (NCBI): domain Bacteria; kingdom Pseudomonadati; phylum Bacteroidota; class Bacteroidia; order Bacteroidales; family Barnesiellaceae; genus Coprobacter; species Coprobacter tertius. The sequence goes on along the minus strand of NZ_JANDHW010000008.1, from coordinate 94,308 downwards.
TTCTGCTCGGTCGTACATCGATACTCCTGTGGTACATCCACCTCCGAGCTTATCGACGGTTACGGTAAAAGGTGTTTCATGTATCGATGTATTACTGGCAACCTGCATTGGTAAATCGAGTTCGGCACAGCGTTCTTCGGTGATGGGAGCACAGAGTACGCCACGTCCGTTAGTCATCATGAAATTGACTTTTTCTGGGGTAATTTTTTCTGCCGCGATGATGAAATCGCCTTCGTTTTCCCGGTCTTCATCATCAACTACAATTATGAATTTCCCTTGTCGGAAATCTTCAATAGCCTCTTCTATTGTGTTCAGTTTAATTTCGCTCATACCTAATATTATTTATAAATTATCTTCGGCCGTAGGGTATTTTACAAGACCGGAGAGGAGTTATTTTTTTTAATTTCGTTCTTTTTGTCGTTTTCATTGTTTACGATCAGTTCATATAAGGAGTGATCGGCAGCCAATATATGTTTCAGTTCTTTCCGGAGCTGTTTTTGCTGACGTATACCAGCAAAATAAGCTGGAATCGATAAAGGTAAAACCAATGAGAAAATTACTCCTGCGAATTTTGTCGGAGCCGCTCGATATAAAAGTAAGTGTCTGATTACCGGATAAGTATTAAGAATTTTAATGATCTCTTGAGATCGGGTGTTTTGGGCATATTCGACCAGATGTTCGAGATGTCCGCTAATTTCATATATCATTTCTTTATCATATCCTTTTGTCCAGAATTTTATATATGATTGTCGTGAAGAACCGTTTTCAGATAAAAACGTGTTGCACAAGCGGTCGAGCTCCTCAATCTTATTCAATGCTTTTTCAGGTAATATTTCTTCAATAACGTATTCTTTCATCGTAATATCCCGTTTTTCTTTTTTCCCGATTAATCGTCGGAAGAAATTCATATAGGCATCTCGGTTGAAAACAGCCGAATCTTTTACCGCCTTATAGGTAAGGAAGATACCTAATGGAAGCAATACCGCTGAGCTGAGCCAGATTCCTTCCCATACTTCCCAACGACCGTCACGAGCCATTTTATATCCCGTATTGTCGATGATGTAATAGAAAATGAAAAGCATTACGGATACTACTACCGGCATTCCCAATCCTCCTTTGCGGATTATGGCTCCGAGAGGCGCACCGATAAAGAAGAATACGAGACAGGCGAATGACAACGTAAATTTACGATGCATCTCTATCTGGTGTCTTCTCAATATACGTTTTTCATCTTGAGTAACGAGGCTACGGTATTCGTAATCCTGTTTGACGTTTTCGGCTCTTGAAATGGCCCGATCGAGCATCGATTGTTTTATGAGAAGGGGAGAGTTGCTGTATATACGATCGATGTTTATTTTAGAGGCTACGTTTTTTAAAGAATCGGGCAGTGTACCGTTATCATCTGGTTTTGTCGTCGATTTATATAGTGTAAAATATCCTGTATTCTGCAGATTTTTTCCGAATCCGCTACCGATACTGTCGATGCGTGTATTCATTGAATCTATGGAAGAACGCAATTCTTTCATATCTTTCCCGATGTATTGGTTTTGCATTACGTTTTCATCCATACGTGCAAAGTTGGCGTCGAAAGGTATCAGTATTTCCTTTTTTGAGAAAGTTTCCCGCCGGTACGGTACATGATCGGTGCGGGCAGGAGTCTCGTTAGAGCTCAGATTGTCGAAAGATTCGCCGCTGTACAAGGTGAGAAAAAGATATTTTTTATCGGGAGTCGGTTTCAATATACCAGAATCCGAAGCGATGATCATCATGTTTTCATATCCTTTAGATACATCGTAGATAAGCACATTATAAAGCATTCCGGTTTTGGGATTCTTCTTTTTTACAAACAGATTATATCCCTCTACGCCATCATAAAAAACACCTTCGGGAATTTCGAGTTCAGGAGATTTTTGTCTGACCGAATACAACAGTGTCCACATTTTAACTTGTGCTTTCGGTAATACGTCATTTTGGAAAAAAAAGGCACCGACGGCAATAATCGAAATAATTACGATAAGTGGCCTCATTATATGAATAAGGGAAACACCTGCGGCTTTTATCGCTAACAATTCGAAACGTTCTCCCAGGTTCCCGAATGTCATCAGTGATGCCAGAAGTAGTGCCAGAGGCAATGACATAGGAATAAATGTCACAGCAGCGTAAAAAAACAATTCGAGCAGCACCGGTAATTCTATTCCTTTTCCAACCATTTCATCTATGTATTTCCATAGGAATTGCATGAGCACAATGAAAAGACAGATGAAAAAGGTCATCAGGAATAAAGGTAGAAAAGTTTGTAAAATAAAAGTATATAGTCGTTTTATACGGAACATACATCGATATTTTATCATGCAAAAGTAACGTAAAAAAATGACATTTAGCAGAGGTCGGTCTATAAATCCTGTCTGTTTTAAGGTAGTTTTTATGAGACTGCACGGCAATATGTTAAAATGAATGCTTGAGTTTCCTTATTTTAGTGGTATTAATGTTAAATATGATATTTAATTAAGTTAAATCTGTCTTGTTAATTAAACCTTTTATTATCTTGCACGTCATAATAACAAAATCGTTTTTTTGGTAACGGTTAAACAAAAAAGAAATAATGTTCACAAAGAAATAATTAATATGAGAGAGATAAACAATAAGAGCAACCGGAATATAGACTGTTTGGTAAAGAGAGAGGCCGATCTTGTCGCATTTCCGGATCGAATGGCAAGCATCAGGCCTTTGTTCTTGTTTGTTTAAAACGCAAAAAGTTTATGTTTTAGGTTAAGTTTAGGCAGAAGTCCGGTTGCGCGTGAGGTCCAGCCGGACTTTTTCTTTCTATACTTTCGTTGTTGGGTTCCTGAGTGAAGAATAAAAGATAATTTTTCGGTGCTGGAAATTTTGTGTATTTTTACTTCCGAATCGGACCGCTTGCTTATCCGGTCGCTTCAAGAATAATCTATTTGTATATTCTGAAAATCAAAATAAATAACCCAATATGAATTTAAAATCTGCTTTTATTATTTCTTTACTGGTCTTTTTAAGCACAGGATATGCCATGTCGGGTAAAGTGCTCAGCCCGGTTGATTATGTAAATCCTTATATGGGGAATATAAGTCATTTGCTGGTTCCTACTTATCCTACTGTACATTTACCGAACAGTATGTTGCGGGTATATCCCGAACGGGGAGATTACACCGGGAATAAAGTAAATGGTTTGCCTGTTGTGGTAACCAGTCATCGAGGCAGTTCGGCTTTTAATTTAAGTGTCGTACAAAATGCCGTTGAGGTAAAGCCTGTAGTAAAATACAGTTATGACGATGAAGTGATAAAGCCTTATTATTATAGTGTATATCTCGACGAACAAAATATTGGGGTAGAATTTGCTCCTTCGCATCAGTCGGCTATATATGAATTTTCTCTTTTACCCGAAAAGCCGGTATATATGATATTGAATTCGAGGAACGGAGAACTTACCGCTAAAGGGAATGCGGTTTGGGGATACCAGAAAATAGACGGTTATTCGACGCATATTTATATTTATCTCGAAACCGATATTACTCCGGTCTCAGAAGGTATCTATTCCGACGGACGTATCGATGCTTCGGAAAAAAAAGCATCGGGGAAAAATGCCTGTGTCGTATTGCAATATCCTTCGGGAACGAAAGATCTTGGCCTAAGATATGGTATTTCGTTTATAAGTACCGAACAGGCGAAAAAGAATTTGCTTAGGGAAATAAAAGGTTATAATCTGAAGCAAGTTGCAGCCGAGGGGCGTGATGTGTGGAATGAGAAATTGGGGAAAATCGCTGTTACCGGAGATGTTTTTAACGATAAAGTGGTTTTCTATACGTCGTTGTACCGTACTTACGAACGCATGATCAATTTGTCGGAAGATGGAAGATATTATAGCGCTTTCGACGGTAAAATACACGAAGATAACGGTACCCCTTTCTATACAGATGATTGGATATGGGATACTTATCGTGCTACTCATCCTTTGAGAGTGATTATAGAGCCTCAGATGGAAACCGATATGGTTAATTCATTTATAAGGATGGCTGAGCAGATGCCTGAATTCTGGATGCCTACTTTCCCGGAAGTTACTGGTGACAGTAGACGTATGAATTCTAATCATGGAGTTGCTACCGTGCTCGATTCGTATGCAAAAGGTCTTTCGGGTATCGATTGGGAAAAAGCATATATGGCTTGTCGTAATGCGATTATGGATAAAACCTTGGCTCCTTGGTCAGCAAAAAAAGCCGGGGAAATCGATCGTTTTTTTAAACAGCACGGGTATTTTCCGGCATTGGCTCCGGGAGAAAAGGAGACTGCTCCTGAAGTTCATTCTTTTGAAAAACGACAACCGGTAGCTGTTACTTTAGGGACGGTATATGATGAGTGGTGCTTGTCGCAAATTGCTAAACGTTTGGGGAAAACCGATGATTATAAATATTTTGCAAAACATTCTCTTAATTATCGGACGATATTTAATCCCGAGACAAAGTTTTTCCATCCCAAAGATAAAGAGGGTAATTTTATAGAGCCTTTCGATTATTCCTGGTCGGGTGGTCTTGGCGCACGTGAGGCCTATGGCGAAAATAACGGATGGGTATATCGTTGGGATGTGCCTCATAATATTGCTGATTTGATCAAATTGATGGGGGGTAATGAAAGGTTTATTGCCGAACTCGAACGTATGTACGATACGCCACTGGGACAGGGTAAATATTCGTTTTATGCACAGTTACCCGATCATACCGGAAATGTGGGACAATTTTCTATGGCTAATGAGCCTTCTTTACATATCCCTTATCTGTATAATTATGCTGGTGAGCCGTGGCGTACTCAAAAAAGAATACGTACATTGATGGATCAGTGGTTTCGGAACGATCTGATGGGAGTTCCCGGTGATGAAGATGGAGGTGGTATGTCGGCATTCGTTGTTTTTTCTTCTTTAGGATTTTATCCGGTAACACCGGGATTACCTATGTATGTTATCGGTAGTCCGCGTTTTGAAAAAGCTGTTGTAAATTTGGGTAACGGCAAGAAGTTTACCATTGTTTGCCGCAATTATGCTCCCGAAAACAAATACATACAATCGGCTAAACTTAATGGAAAAGAATGGAATAAATCGTGGTTCTCTCATAAAGATCTCGAACAGGGAGGTACACTTGAGTTTACGATGGGGAAACAGGCAAATAAAAAATGGGCGGCAGGCCCCGATGCCGTACCGCCCTCATTCGAAATGGCCGAATGAAAGGATAAAATGTTTTTATTGTATCGTAACGGTTTTCGATCTTTGATAAGATACTTGCATTTGTCCGCCGGCTGTACCATTGTTTTCTTTTAATGGTAAAGTCGCAGTTCTGGTTACTGTAAATGTGGCTTCTCCTGGTTGTAGAATCGTGTTTTCGGTAAGATCTATTTCTACCGAAATGCTTCCGGCTTCATAATTGTACCAGTAGCTTATTCCCCCGTTCTGTTCGAGGCTGACTTGTATCTGTTCGTTTGCTTCGAGCGCTTTGCCGAACCAGAAAAAGTCGTTTTTTCGGTTGAGGTAAAAAGTGGTATATGTATTTAGGATTTCAGCTTCGTTTACATCTTCGAGAGAGCCGGAGTTTACATACACATTTCCTTTAGAGCGGGTGAACGTGAAGGTTACTTTGTCGGTACCGTTAAACGTATAAGTATAAAAGTACGGTAATATATTTGCATAATTCGGGATTTCGTTATTGAATCGTATCGAGGCGTCTGCGGTAAGCTTGATGTTTTCCCCGGTAGATTTATTTTTATTGAAATTAGCCCCTGCATGCGTTTTATTATGCGTCATGTCGTATGTGATGCTTAAATCCTGGTAAAAAGGTACCGAAGAAGGTAAAACAGAAGATTCTTCACTGCTGCATGAAGATAATAGAGCTAAAAGAACGAAGAACGGAAGATATACGATCTGTTTCATATTCAAATGATTTATTGTTTATTATATGAATAACATAGTAGGTTAAAAAAAGTTTGCTTACTTGATTCGTATCTTTCCTTTATGTATTTTTGCGTAAAATCACATAAAAATTAAGTGCTGGAATGAAAAAACTTTTGACCCTTTCTCTGTCATTGCTGTTGATTGCAGCTTGCGGAGCACAGAAAAAATCAAAATCCGAAACATCGGGCAATCCTTTGTTTATCGGTAATTATGCTGACCCCGAGGCTATTATCTTCGATGGAAAATACTGGATATATCCAACATATTCAGATGTATACGAAAAGCAGGTATTTATGGATTGTTTCTCATCTGATGATCTGGTTAACTGGACCAAACACGAACATATTATAGATACTGCTGCTGTAAAATGGGCGAAAAGAGCGATGTGGGCTCCGGCTATTATCGAAAAAGATAAAAAGTATTATTTATTTTTTGGAGCGAATGATATTCAAAATAACGATCAGGTCGGGGGTATCGGTGTAGCGGTTGCTGATAAACCGCAGGGACCTTTTAAGGACCTTTTGGGTAAGCCGCTAATCGATAAATTTTATCACGGAGCACAGCCTATCGATCAGTTTGTATATCGTGACGGTGATGATTTTTATATTTATTACGGAGGTTGGCGTCATTGTAATGTAGCTAAATTAAATAAGGATTTTACCGGATTTATTCCTTTCGAGGATGGAGAAGTATTTAAGGAAGTTACTCCCAAAGGTTATGTAGAAGGACCGTTTATGTTTAAACGTGACGGGAAATATTATTTCATGTGGTCGGAAGGTGGCTGGACAGGTCCTGATTATCGGGTAGCATACGCGATCTCCGATTCTCCTTTCGGTCCTTTCGAAAGGATCGGTACCATTCTGGAACAGGAAAACGAGATTGCGACCGGTGCCGGACATCATTCGGTTATCATTCGTCCCGATCAGGATAAATATTATATTGTGTACCACCGTCGTCCGTGGGGATCTCACGATGGAAATAATCGTGTTACCTGCATCGACGAGATGCATTTCGATAATAACGGACGTATATTACCGGTAAAGATGACTTTTGAAGGTGTAAAAGCCAACCCTATTAAAAAGAAAAAATAACATTCGGGGATAACCCGAAAAACGATCGCCTGATTTACGGAATTTTCGACCGTTAATCGGGCGTTCGATTTTAAATATATACACCGAAAAATAATAATTGGAATGAAAACACACTATTTTTTTACTGTTTTTCTTTTGTCGCTCGTTATGCTTCCTGTGGGTTTGAAAGCTCAGGATGATAAACCATTGAGATTGGGCGTTGCCGGTATTTCCCATGCGCATCTGAATGAAGTAATTTCTCGTATCGGACGCGGAGATTTTGTGATTGTTGGAGTTGCCGAACGAGATAAAGATTTATTGCAGAATAACCGGATGCGGAAATATCTCGATGATTCGGTATTTTTCGAAGATCTGGATGAGATGCTTGATAAAGCTAAACCGGAAGCGGTGATCGTATATGAGCCGATATTCGATCATTTGAGAGTTGTTGAAGCCTGTGCTCCGAGAGGGATTCACGTGATGGTGGAGAAACCGTTGGCTGTAAATATGAATCATGCTCGAAAGATAGCCGATTTGGCTAGAAAATATAATATTTTGGTACTGACGAATTATGAAACGACTTGGTATGATACAAACCGGGAATTGTTTCGACGTGTTAAGGAAAACAATGAAATAGGAAATATTACACGTATAGAGGTCTATGATGGGCATCAGGGCCCTGTTGAAATAGGATGTGGAAAAAAATTTACCGATTGGCTTACTCATCCTAAATTAAATGGTGGCGGTGCGGTTATCGATTTCGGATGTTATGGAGCTAATTTGGTGACTTGGTTGCTTGGAGGAGAAAAACCCTTGAGGGTATATGGAGTATTAAACCGGCAGAAGCCTGATCTTTATCCTGAAGTTGATGATGATGCTACGATTATTTTGGAATATCCGCAGTTAACCGTACAGATTATGGCTTCTTGGAATTGGCCTATGAGTCGGAAAGACATGCATGTTTATGGTACAAAAGGGTATATATACCAAGATACTCCCCGTAATATGCGTGTTTATAGCGGAAAAAAACTTCAGCAACTGACGGCTCCCCGTTTGAAAGCGCCTTATAATGATTCTTTTTATTATTTAAAGGCTGCTGTTCGTAAGCAAATCACTGTGAAACCTACCGATCTTTCTTCTCTCGAAAATAATCTTATTGTTGTAGAAATACTCGATGCGGCGATTAAAAGTGCCCGTCAGGGGAAACCGGTAAAAATGAAATAAAGTATTCCGATATAGAAAAAACTCCGGAATTAATAACAGTGCTCGAAATCAAATAAAGATTTTGTGATACGTTATTCCGGAGTTTTTTCTTATAATGAATATTTATCTCTTATTTAATATGGGGATTTAATGTATTCCACTCTTTAATAGGTGGAATAATTCCCATGTCGATGACTTCGTCTCTGAGTGTGCATAAATGTTCGTAGCTTTTTTTCAGTTCGGCTTCTTCTTCAGAAGAGCCCTTTACAATTTTGTAACTGATGCCTTCTTTAGTGATCGTTGTTTCCATTGCCATCATAATGTGGTCGAATCCTCCTGAATAAACATATACGCCGGCCGGCCAACGGAAAGGTGTGCCACCCATTGCCGCTGCGATCATTTCGATCGAAAGATAGGCCGGGCTCTGGAAAGAAGAACGTCCTCTAAGTTCGATAATATGTTTGCCTCCTTGTATCACTTTTTGTTTAATTTCTTCCCATTCGGCTTGCGGGATAAGACCGCCTTTAATTAAATCAGATAAAGAGCGGTCGTTTATGCGGGTTGTAGAAGCAAATACAGCCATCTGTTCACCGTGGCCACCGTAAGTACGGCAGTTTTCTATATCGGCAGCCGGTATTTTTAGATATTTAACCAATTCGTTCAACAGACGGGTGCTGTCGAGTGCGGCAAGTGTAGATACCTGGTTGGGTTTTAATCCCGAATAGAGGAGAGTGATAAGTCCGGTGATATCAGCCGGATTGAAAACAACCACTACGTGCTCAACATCGGGACAATAACTACGGATGTCTTTTCCGAACTGTGCGGCTATTTCTGAGTTCCCTTTCAGTAAGTCTTCACGAGTCATTCCTGCTTTGCGTGCGGCACCTCCCGATGAAACGATGTATTTTGCCCCAGTAAGCGCCTCTTTAATGTCTGAGGTGTACGTTATATTCATACCTTCGAAGCCGCATTGCAGTAATTCTTCTGCGACACCTTCGAGAGCCGGTGCATACGGATCGTAAAGGCAGATATTTGGAGTGAGTTTCATCATAATAGCCGTTTGGGCCATGTTAGAGCCTATCATACCGGCGGCTCCTACGATCGTAAGTTTTTTGTCTGTCAGGAATTTCATAATTCTATTTTTTAAATGATAAATTTATTTTCGTATCTGATCTGACAAATATAAACCATTATTCGGCAAATTGTTTATTATAAATATTTTTCAACTATAATTAAAAGTTATAAAGGTTGGTATTTCGGGTATATTTTATCTCAAAGAAAAAGGTCTGAGGATATTCTCAGACCTTTTTCTTTGAGATTGTAATTACTTCGACTTATTTTTGAGTGAAAGCTGGTAAAGCTCTCATTTCGTTAGCTGATTTTACATTGTCACGGGTATTATCCGAAACTGTAACTGCGAAAACGGCGATATTTTCGTCATCGGGTAATTCGAGGGTTTTAGCCCCGGCCGGAATGTCGATGTCGAGTTTATACATATAAGTAAAGATATAGGCTTCATTTCCTTTGCGGGTATGGCGATGAGATCCGATGTATGCCGGTTTTGCTTCCTTAACGTATCCTTCGGTATATCCGGTATGTCCCCATTGTCCGAAAAATCCCGAGTAATAAGGAACTGCAAAACTGAACTCTTTACCGTCTACCTTAAAGGTTGCCGTGGTATCGTTATTTACCGCAGAAGCCAGGATATACAGTTTGGTATAAGGTTTGTCCTGCGGCAGGTCGATAACCTGTTTCTTACATTTTATAACGTTTTTCTGATCGACAGGAGCGATGTCGAATGAAATACCGTCGTAAACCACAGAATTTCCGATAAGCTCGGCTGCATAAGAATTACCTTTTTTGTCGAAACGGCCAGCACGATAGAATGCGTCGGGAGTAAATGCGCTGGCGGTGTACGGGATTTTTACGGCTGTCGTGTTTTCGGCCGGTAAATTTACGTTCGCTTTTTTCAAGGTAACGCTAAATGTTTTCGGCTTAAAAGATGTGGTTGAGAAAACCAGTTTGTTGCCTTCGAAACGTGCGTTTCCGATTTTTTCTTCTGCACCGTTCATTTCAGAGGCAGAAATGATTTCTGACGGGAAGATTACTTCGGCATTGCTGATATTTTTCCCTTGAGTTTCGTATAACCTTACGATATAAGTATCATTATCTTCTGCTTTTTTCAGTGCTTTCAGTGCAATTTGCGGAGTATTGGTTTTTACGAAAGAAAATTCTTTGCCTAAAGCCCCTTTATGTTTCGGAGATACGAATGTAATCAAAGGATTATTCATGATGTCGGCATCTTCGAATACCTCGGCCTGAAGCGGTGTTCCGTTATGGCCTGCGATAGAGTAGGTAAAAGTGTGATGTCCGAGATCTTGTTTGTCCTGATATTTATATCCTCGGTCTGTTTTCGGGGTATGCAGTAAAGTCAGTCGTAAAGTATTATCATCGGGTTTGTCCCAGCCGTATTTGCAGTCATTCATAATCGTTACGCCATAACTGCCGTCGGTTGTCGAAAGGTCGGCCCACTGTTGTGCGTATACTTCATATGCTATATCGGTATTGTTCCCGCGCTGTATCGATCCGATTCCTAAATCGTAAGTTGCTTTAGGATTTGCAAAATTCATAGGGAATTCGGCCTTGAGCAGAGCATCGGAAGAATCCCAGTCGATGTCGTTTACAATATCGATACGGTCGTCGCTTGCGCCGTTTGTAAGGCGTATACGTTGAACAAACGTCGATTTATCGTGTGTTCGTTCTATCTTCAATGTGGCACGCAATGGTCCGTTTTCTTCTACCGTTATTTTCACGTTTCCTGCAATTTCCTGAGGTTCGGCATCCATAACTTTCTTTATAATTTCCCATGCCGGCCATGCGAATGACTCGTTGTTGGTAAAATAAGCGAGGCGCATTGCTTTCCCGTCTTTTATAAGCTGGCGGTTAAAGCGTTTGTCTATAATCGATGCGATATCTCCGTTTTCATTCAGGTCGATAGCGTAAACGCTGTTTTCAATATGTTTGCCTTCTATTTTAAATGGGCTTTTTGCAGAGTTTTTTGTAAACCGAACATCGTAAACCGAATAACTTACAGGGGCAGTCTCTGCGGCAAAGGCGATTTGAGCCTGACCGTTGGCATATCCCAGTAATTGTGCAGGAACTTCTTTTCCCGCTGCATTATATACCTTTACTCCTTTGGGAGCAGAAGTTACCGTAATGTTGGCCTCGGCTATGCTTTTGCGGGCTGAGGCTATCGGGTTATATACAATAACGGCAGTACCTTTTACACGGGTGTCGAGGGCTTGTGCTACCGAGCCGGTCGCCGATTCGATGATATCGGCAAAACGGGTTTGTGACAGGAGTTCGTCATTCCAAGAATATTCATAAGCCTTTGGGATTGAAGTCCCGGTAAGATCGTCGTGGAATTGATGCCATATAAAGCGTTTCCAGCTATCTTCGAGTAATTCGGTTGGGTAAGCGGTTCCTCCCAGATAATCGGCGATTACCGAAGCTTTTTCGGCAGCGTCTCCTAATTGTTCGTTACGACGGTTAAAACGTTTCATTGCGGCTTGCGACGTGTAACATCCGGTAGCGTGTACGTCCATCAGTAGTTCTCCGTTATATACCGGTAGTTCGGGATGTTTGTCGAAAGGATAATAATCTTCGAAGATTTGATCTGATCCGGCAGGTATAATTTCAACCGGGCCGTCCCCTTTAATTCCTTTTTCGAGTGAAACAACCGATTCGATCGTAGGAGAACCCCCTGTATCACCAGTGCCATAATAACGGTAAGCAGTATTGTTTACACTGTTTTTAGCAAGATCGATAAGTTCTTTATTATAGCTGATATCTTCTTCCCCGTTCCAGCGGTGTCCGTAACCTTGAGCATTCAAAGCTGCCATGATTTGAGAACCGTCTATTCCTTGCCAAAGGCCGATATTGAAAGGAACTTTCGAATCTCCGTGGAACGGTTTGTGTCTCCACTGCAATTTTTGAGTAGAGAACCCGATCAGACCTGCGTGGGCGGCAATAGTCGGCAGCGTATATCCAAATCCGAAGCAGTCGGGGAGGAAAATGTCTTTTGAGGTTACGCCGAATTCTTTTTTATAAAAGTTTTGTCCATATAAAATATTCCGAAAGAAAGATTCGGGAGAAGGCATATTGGCATCAGTAGCATCCCACGTACTTCCGGTTACATGCCAGCGTCCTTTTTTTATGTATTCTTTCACTCGTTCGTACTCAGCAGGATAATATTCTTTCATCCACTGGTATTTTACTCCCCCTTCGAAATTGATCAGGTAATCGGGGTAATTATCCAGTAACCACAGGTTCTGGATTAACGTTTTTTGCACGTAGTCATCGATAGATGTTTGAACGTCCCAGTTCCATTGCGAATCGAAGTGAGCATTGGAAACCACATAGGCTTTATACTCCTTTTGTGCGCATAATGTGCCTGAAACAGCCAAAGCTAATGACAGAATAAGGTTTTTTTTCATAATGGAGAATTTAAAAATGATATAGTTTGTGTGTTTATCAGCGTGTGATGATCTTATACAAAGATACGTAAAAAGGATTTTTTATGCCAATTATAATTTTTATAGATTTGCGGTGTTAACTTTCTTTATGGATAGGAATAGAACACCGTATTTTTTCGTATAAAATTACGGATGATTTTTCGATGAAAGTAAATCCATTATTTGAACGAATTTGTATCTGATTTACTGGGAATAAAAGGGGATTGAATATATAGTAGATAAGAGTCGCTCCGATGCGGAATTTTTACATTAAAATAAGCAGGGTTGTAAAAACAAATAAATTACAAGTCCTGCTTATACTGTATTTTATAAATGTGAATTGAAATTGTAGTTGAGAGTTCGGGTCCATTGGTCAACCAGCATTTCGTTGGTTTCGTCATCATCTGCTTCATCGATAGCCAGTCCCGGAAGGCGTTCTTTCTTTTCTTCCGACAAAGTACCTGCCGATCCTTTGTCTGGAGACAATTCGCCGATTAAAGTGGCTCCTGTTTGTTTCAGCTCATTATATAGTTTGTCTATTCCGGTGCAGGAAATACTTCCGTCGGGCTGAGACTTCCCGCAACCGAATAAAGCGATTGTTTTACCGGTAAGATTCATGTTTTTCAGTATTTCAACTGCCTTTTCCCAGTCGTCATGCCAGTTTCCCTCACAGCCGGTAGATGTTCCCAGAAGAAGAATACCATAAGATTCGATGTTTTCGGGAGTGATTTCAGATACATTGTGCATATCTTCGTTTCCGATTCCAAAAGCTGATGCTATTTTTTTAGATAATGCTACGGTTTTTCCATTGACCGAGTCACAGAATATTCCAATTTTTTTCATAATTACGTTATTAGTATTTTATAGCTCAAGAACGTTTCGGGAGGTTGTTTTGTTTATCCGTTAACTTTAAATGGAATTCTTTTCAGAGCTTGGCCGAGGCCTTTGTTATTGTTGTAAAAGGATGAATATAACCGGAGATTGGAGTATGTCGTAAGAAAATAAAAATCCCGTTACAAACCGGTGAGTAATGTAACGGGATGAGAATAGTTCTGTTTAAAAAAAATTATTTCAACAATCGTCTTATCATTCGATATATTTCACCGCACCACAATACTATCGAGGTCCCGCAAATGATATATATCCAATCGTCGAAGCGTATGGGAGTAACATTAAACATTTTGCCGCCGAAAGTCACGATAATGGCCTGACCGATAACGATAACAAGTGCTACCGATAAGAATTGTTTACTGTGTCCCAGACCGCTGAACGCACTTTTAGTGTCTCCGAATGCTTTGGCATTGAACATATTCCAAAACTGTAGCATGACGAAAATCGTAAAGAATAACGATAGTTCGTAAACCGATAAGCCGTGTGGTACATCGGTAAAGTTAAAGAAATTAACGAAGAAATCTAAAATGCTGAAATCAGCAAGAGTCGTTATATCTGTATGCTTAAAATATTGTAATAATCCGAATAAAAGAATTACAAATGCAAAACCGGTCCCTATTATACGTATTGCCATCGGCTTGTTGATGATAAAGTCGGTAATTTTACGAGGTTTATCTTTCATTACTTTCGGACTAGGCGGAAGTGAGGCAAGAGCCAGTGCTGCAAAAGTATCCATAATAAGATTTACCCACAACATTTGCGTAACGGTCAATGGTGATTCTGTTCCTAAAAAAGCACCTATTAATACGATAAGGCAAGCTACGACGTTTATCGTCATCTGAAACAGTATAAAACGCCGTATGTTTTGGTACAATGAGCGTCCCCACATTACAGCACGGGTAATGCTTTTAAATGAATTGTCGAGAATCGTAATAGCGCTGGCTTCTTTCGCGACTGTCGTCCCGTCTCCCATTGATAATCCTACCTGTGCCGCATTTAAAGCCGGTGCGTCATTGGTTCCGTCTCCGGTTACGGCGACCACTTGCCCCTTTTGTTGTAATAGTTTTACCAGACGTTCTTTGTCCATGGGTCTTGCTCGAGAAATGATTTTCAGATCCATGATGCGATCAAGCAGTGATTGATCATCCATTGCTGCAAATTCTGTTCCGGTAATCCGGTTATATTCTGTGTCTTCGGGTTTCCATAATCCGATCTGGCGGCCGATTTCGGTGGCAGTTCCCGGGGTGTCTCCCGTAACGATTTTGATGTTGATTCCAGCGTCGAGGCATTGGTGTATGGCATCGGGTACATCAGGTCTTACCGGATCTGATATCGCAGTAATACCCATAAAGGTAAGGGATACTTCGTCTGATAATCGTCCGTCTTTGAAAAGTACAATATCGTCGTTTTCTATAATCTGATATGCGAAACCAAGGGTTCGCATAGCTTGTTCCTGATAGCGTAATAATTCGGTTTCAATTTTGTCTTTACAATCTTCAACCGGTAATTCTCCGGTTTCTGTAAGTACCGTCTTACAATGAGCCAATACATATTCGGGAGCTCCTTTTACATATAAAACTTTTTTCCCGATCGACGGAGAATCTACTAGAGTTGCCATGTATTTACGCTCGGTAGAAAAAGTTAGCTGGTCAATTACAGGGGCAGCTTCGCGTAAAGTAAGATAATTTACGCCTTTATTTTTCAACCAGAGAAGCAGAGCTCCTTCGGTAGGATTTCCTAATGCTGTCGTTTTTTCAGGATTAGATTCGTCGAGAAATGCGGTAGAATTTACCGAAATACCTTCTTTAATTAAGGAACAAAGTTTGTCGTCATTCAATTCCTGCCCTTTAAGGTTTGCAAAATCGGCGTGATAAACTTGCATCTGATTTTGGGTAAGAGTTCCTGTTTTATCGGTACAAATGACCGAAGCCGCTCCCATGGTTTCGCAAGCATGCATTTTTCGTACCAGATTGTTCGTCGAGAGCATTCGTTTCATGCTTAATGCCAGGCTAAGCGTTACACTCATGGGCAATCCTTCGGGAACAGCTACAACGATAACCGTTACTGCGATCATGGCCGTATTAAGAAGATAACTTCCCATGGCGATCCAGTCTAATGTTTCGATATGCAGAAAATAGAGAGACATTCTGACAATGATAATCAGGCCTGCAATAGTATAACTGGCTTTAGTAATAAAGCGGCCTAAAGTATCGAGTTGTGAATTGAGAGGAGTTTTTGTTTTATTCTCTATTTGAGACCCCTCATATACTTTCCCGTATTCGGTTGCGTCACCTACTTTTATTACACGCATGATCCCGTGCCCGTCGACAACGGTTGTTCCTTTCATTACTTCGTTAGAGGGGTAGGTGGCGTCTTTTTCAAAATCAGCTTCATCTACTGTTTTTCCGATCATCGGTTCGCCGGTGAGGGTCGATTCGTTGATTTGTAATGAAACGGCTTCGATGAGAATACCGTCTGCGGGGACTTCTTCTCCCGTTTCGAGAATGACGATATCGCCTACAACGACATCTTTTCTGGGGATTTCCCGTATCGAACTGTTTCTTATTACTTTTACGAGCGTGTCGTCGTTTACTTGATTGAGTACGTCAAATTTTTTATTGGCGCTCAGTTCGAAAAAAAATCCGACCATTGTAGCTAATATGACTGCCAGGAAAATACCGGCAGGTTCGAGAAATACGCCAGCATCTTCCATTCCGGTAGTATATTGGTAAATCGATACTCCGAAAGAGAGAAGCAATGCGACGAGTAAAATGCGGATGATAGGATCTTCGAATTTCTTGATAAATTGAGACCAGAGAGATTCTTTTTTCGGAGGAGTCAGTATGTTTTCTCCGTATTTTAGTCTGCTGGTAACGACTTCCTGATCTGAAAGTCCTGTGAGATGTTGTTTTTGTTCCATTCTGGATTTTAAGTGATTAGTAATATCCCGGATGATTCCCGATCGTTTTCATCGTGAAAAACCGCTATAACGAATTCCGATTCGCGTACAAAGGTAATTGTATTTTTCAACTTTTCGGTTGGTTTTGTATCCGATTTAAGTAAACGAAATTTAAAGAAATTAGACAGATTGATAATTTTGTATTTTATAATGATTATTAAGAGTTTAATGAATTCCGGAATATCATCAGTATCTGCATTTATTCGAAGCGATATTTTAGCGGTTGATTTGTTTTTATAAAATGAATTCAACTTTACGATAAAAAATTTAAAATTTTTTCCGGGAGAATCTGATTATGTTAGATTTAAATTACAGCCTGACAAGGCTTATTCTTCGTTTATAAAAACATGTTTTACCGCTTCAAGATAACCATATCCGTATATGTTACAAGGCATCAGATAGCTGGTTTCCGTCCATTCGTTCCAACTGTTTATGGTTATGAGTGGAGTTTGATCTGGATGGGAGTCGACAAAATCTTTTGCTTGTCGTAACGCTTTCTCGAAATTTTCAGGTGTATTGTTTTTCATAACAGCGCTTTTTCGGGTGCGAGGGCTATTATCCCAACCGACGCTAACGTGAGGATAATAGGTAAAATCATACGTTGTATCTATACGTGCCCATTCTTTTATGACAGATTTCATAATTGTGTTATAGTCTTCGTTTACATTTGTGAAATGAGCGAATTGGTAATGGGTTCCGCTGGTGAACCCCAATTTTTTTACAAATTCATTTTCGGGATTTGTGTTTTTACCTGCATCGAAACCGCTGTAATTCATATTGATAGACCATATTGTGATCTGAAGTTCCAGACCTGGAAATCCGGCTTTTTTAGTTTCTTTTTTAAACCATTCTAAGGCCTCTGCCGTTTCTTTTATACCTCCGAGTCCGGAGATTAGTTGCGGGATGTCATAGATCATGAAAACGGGCTTTCCGTCTATTTTATAATATTGGGGATGCTTAAAGTATTTTTCGATATTTCTTTTGCATATTTTTTCAAATTCTTGTCGATCAACTTTTCCGGTCCAAATTACATTTTCTTCATTAATACCTGCCAGTCGCGTATCCCATAAATTCAGAACGTCATGATTTGCCCACATCAGATAGAACTTCATCTTATTTACATTGTCGGCTTTCAGGAAACCGTTATTTAATGTCGTTTCCATAAACGGGCGTCCATCGAACCAGTACCAGTCGAATATGAATACGTTTATTCCGTGTTTTACTGCCTGATCGATCTCCATCGACATTATCGATGGGTCTGCTTCATTTATAAAACCCCATAAAGGTTTCCGGTCCCAATAATGCCCCGGATTTCTTTTTTGCATGGTCATTACTGTTTCCCATTCTCCTATTCCCATGGGCCAGAATGGTCGTAAACGTGGATCATCTGATGCGTAAGCCGGATACAGGAAAGCTGCTATATCATATTTTTGTTTTTTCCCTTGTCCGAATGCAAGTAACGAACAACAAAGGAATACCAATAAAGACTGAATGTATTTTTTCACGATATATCTGTTTTTCGATAATTAATGCTGAACATTTTTTAATAACAGGCAATAAGATGTGATTTTAATTGAATAGTTATCTCTATAGAATAGAGGTGCATAATGAAAACAAAGTTAAAATAATCTGTCTAATAACAGATTGTTTTTATGCTTATTTTTACAGATATAAAAAATAAGATTCGGAAACTATATTTTTAACTCGTATTTTTTGTATTTAAAATGTAACATTTTCGCAATGAAAATGCCTTGTGATATAGAGGATGCGAACTCTTAGCCGAAAGATGAAAAAAATGTGGATAGCGGATAAGCGGGATTTGAAAAAATGTGTAGATTTGTAAGATAGAAACACAAATGTCCGTTAACCTATGAATTATGTAGTTCTCCCGGATAATACGGTTCGAAAACTATCGTTTTATCTGGCTATGGAAGAATATATCGCACGTTATAAGTCGGATGAGGACCATTTTTTTATGTGGCAAGTGAATCCTACTGTTATTTTTGGGCGAAATCAGTTGATGGAGAACGAAATAAATTTCGATTATATAAAATCCCGTCATATAGAATATTATCGTCGTAAATCTGGTGGAGGGTGCGTTTTTGCCGACTTCAGTAACATCATGTTTTCTTATATCACTAAAGATTTCAATGTGGGTTTTACGTTCGATCGTTATCTTCGTTTGGTCGCTCATACTTTAAATAAGCTTGGGGTGAAAGCGCAGGTATCGGGAAGGAATGACATCGAGGTTGATGGTAGAAAAGTGTCCGGAAACGCATTTTATCGTATAGCCGGAAAAAGTATTGTGCATGGTACTATGCTTTTTGACACCGATCTCGGGGATTTGGTTCGGTCTATAACCCCCTGTAACGAAAAATTGGTTAGTAAGGGAGTCGAATCGGTACGTAAACGGGTTGCTAATCTAAAAGAATTTCTCGATATCGATATCGAAGAATTCAAAACTTTTATGCGTTCTCAACTGTGTGATAAAGAAATCATTCTTGATGATGGAGATGTTGATCGAATAAAAGAAATTGAAAAAGAGTATTTGAACGATGAATGGATCCTGGGGAATAATCCTCGGTATACACTCGTGAAAAAAGGATACGGAGAGGCTGGTGAAGTGGAAATAAGGCTCGAGATAAAAAAAAAGGAGATAAAAGGAATCGACCTGAAAGGAGATTATTTCCTTATCGGTGAAATGGGTGAATTATTAAATAGTTTTGTCGGTATTCCTTTTCGACGAGAAGAAGTAGAAAAAGTACTCGATAAAATAAACTTGCACGATTATATATTGAATCTTAGCCGGGAAAAGTTTTTGGCGATTATTTTCGATAATTGAACCTGAATAATGAGAAATAATAAAATGTGAAAAATCACATGGCTTAAAAAGAATACTTATGGAAGAAACTCTTAAAACTTGTTTACATGCGAAGCATGTCGCTTTAGGTGCAAAGATGGTACCTTTTGGTGGATTCGACATGCCTATCGAATATACTTCGATCGTTGAAGAACACAATGCCGTGCGTCATGCAGCGGGAATTTTCGATGTCTCGCATATGGGTGAAGTATTGGTAACCGGAGTCGAAAGTGAAAAATATGTAAATCATATTTTTACGAACGATATTTCCGGAGCTCCGGTGGGGAAAATATTTTACGGCATGATGTTGTATCCTGAAGGAGGTACGGTGGATGATCTTTTGGTATATAAACTGGGTGAACAGCGCTATTTTCTTGTGATAAATGCGTCGAATATCGCTAAAGATTACGACTGGATGAAAAAAAATGCTGCAGGTTTAGATGTAAAACTCGAGAATCAATCCGATCGGTATGGCGAAGTAGCGGTTCAGGGACCCCAAGCTTGGGAAAAAATAGAAAAACTCTTGAAAATTGCCGTTAATGATCTCGAGTTTTATACCTGCAAAGAGCTTGTTTATGAGGGAGAAACGATAATAATATCGCGTACCGGCTACACGGGTGAGGATGGTTTCGAATTATATGGAAGCCATGAATTTATAAATAAAATATGGGATATTCTTGTCGAGTCGAAAGAAGTGATGCCCTGTGGTTTGGGCTGCCGTGATACTCTGCGATTCGAAGTAGCTCTTCCGCTTTACGGACATGAACTTGCCGATGATATCACTCCGCTTGAAGCCGGTCTCGGTTCTTTTGTAAAGCTCGATAAAGAAGAATTCATAGGTAAAGAGGCTATTGCTTTACAGAAAGCAGAAGGGGTGAAACGAAAAGTCGTAGGAATAGAATTGACAGAAAAAGCTATTCCCAGAGCCGGCTATGAAGTAATTGCAGACGGCAAGGTGATTGGTACCGTTACTACCGGATATAATTCTATTTCGACCGGGAAAAGTGTCTGTATGGCTCTTATCGATGCCGCTTATGCAAAACTGGGAACAGAAGTGGAAATACATATCCGTAAAAAATTCTTTAAGGGTACGGTTGTAAAAAAACGCTTTTACGAAAAAAATTATAAGAAATAACGTAAATCGAATATTAAAAAATAAAACACATTAAAAATTATGAGTAAAGTATTAGACGGACTCCGTTATGCAGAGTCTCACGAATGGGTAAAAGTTGAAGGGGAATTCGGTTATGTGGGTATCACTGATTATGCGCAGCACCAGTTGGGTAATATCGTGTATGTAGATATGCCCGAAGTAGATGATGAGGTAACGCAGGGTGAAGAATTCGGAGCTGTAGAAAGTGTAAAGGCTGCGAGTGATCTTATTTCTCCCGTTAGCGGTACGGTTGTTGAAATAAACGAAAAACTGGAAGATGCACCTGAAGCATTGAATGAAGATGCTTATGCGAATTGGATTTTTAAAGTGAAGTTGAGTGATCCTTCTGAAATGGATAATTTGATGGATGCAGCTGCTTACGAAGCTATTTGCGAATAAATAACCCTTAGATAAAAAGAATATGTTTAAATATTTTCCGCACACCGGGGCCGATATTAAAGAGATGCTCGGGCGTATCGGAGTAGGATCACTCGACGATTTGAATGCCGAGATTCCTGCGGAAGTACGTTTTAATAAAGAGTATAATCTTCCGGTATCGATGTCCGAAAGCGAAGTAAGGGAGTATTTCACTCGCTTAGGTAATGAAAACCGGTCTCTTACTGTTTTTGCAGGAGCCGGTTCGTATGATCATTATGCTCCGTCGGTAGTTTCTCAACTCATCTCCCGTTCTGAGTTTCTTACGGCTTATACTCCTTATCAGCCAGAAATATCACAGGGAACATTGCAGTATATTTTCGAATTTCAGAGTATGATTTCCGAACTTACTGGAATGGAAAGTTGCAATGCTTCGATGTACGATGGCCCTACGGCAACAGCCGAGGCTATGTTTATGGCCGTGTCCAATGCTAAAAAAAGAAATAAAGTGTTGGTTTCGAAAACGGTTAACCCGAATGTGATGAGGGTGGTGAAAACATATGCGTTTTTTAAAGGGGTAGAGATTGCAGAGATCGAGGAAAAAGAAGGGGTAACGGACTTAGCTTCGATGAAAGAATTATTGTCGGCCGGTGATGTTGCCGGGGTAATCGTAAGTTCTCCTAATTGTTACGGTATCGTAGAGGATTATTCCGGTTTTTCCGAGGCAGTACACGATGCGAAAGCTTTACTGATAATGAATGCCGATCCGTCTACATTATCAGTTCTCAAAACACCGAAAGAATGGGGGGCTGATATAGCTTGTGGTGATGGTCAGACGTTAGGGATGCCTCTGAATTTCGGAGGGCCTTATGTTGGGTATCTTGCAACAACAAAAGAACTTTTGCGTAAATTGCCGGGACGTATAGTCGGGGCTACTACCGATGTCGACGGCAAAAGAGCGTTTGTTCTTACCTTACAAGCACGTGAACAGCACATACGCCGGCAAAAAGCCAATAGTAATATTTGTTCCAATCAATCACTAATGGCTTTATATGTGACTATTTATCTTGCACTTATGGGGAAAAAAGGACTCCGTGAAGTTAATGAAACTTCTTATGCGGGGGCTCATTATTTGTGTGATGAGTTGATTAAAACCGGTAAATTTTCGTTGTGTTTCAATCATCCTTTCCTAAAGGAATTTGCCGTAAAAACTACCTTGAATGTAGATAAATTATATAAAAAATTGCTCGATAACGGTATTTTAGGCGGTATCCCGATGAAGCAACTGAAACCGGGTATGGATAATGCATTACTTTTCTGTGTAACCGAAAAAAGAACACGGGCTGAGATCGACCGGCTTGTTTCTTTAATAAAAGAGGAGGCCTGAACATGAAATATTATGATAAACTGATATTTGAGATTTCAAAAGAGGGCCGTGTTGGGTATACTTTGCCCAAACCGGATTTTGGCAAATATTCGGTAAATGATCTTCCCGAAGGCCTTTTGCGTCAGGACACTCCTGACCTTCCCGAAGTAAGCGAACTCGATGTCGTGCGTCACTATACTAATGTGTCGAATAAGAACTTCGGTGTAGAGACCGGTTTTTATCCGTTGGGCTCTTGTACGATGAAGTACAACCCTAAGATTAACGAAGAAATAGCTGCATTACCGGCCTTTTCGGCATTACATCCGATGCAACCGGCCGAAACTGCTCAAGGAGCTTTAAAGGTATATTATGAGCTGGCCCGTTCGTTGGCTGAAATATCTGGATTGGCTGAGTTTACCCTTAATCCTTTTGCGGGTGCTCATGGTGAACTTACCGGTCTTATGCTGATGCGTCAATACCATATAAAACGTGGGGATATGAATCGTACCCGGGTAATTGTCCCGAACAGTGCACACGGTACCAATCCGGCAAGTGCAGCGGTATGCGGACTCGAAATCGTAGAGGTTGAATCTACTCCCGAAGGAACGATCGATGTCGAAAAACTGAAACCGTTACTGGATGAAACGATTGCCGGTATTATGATGACTAATCCTAATACGTTGGGGATTTTTGAAAAAGAGATTCTCGAGATCGCTTCATTGGTACATGCTTGCGGCGGTTTGTTATATTATGACGGCGCAAATCTGAATCCATTGTTGGGAGTTTGTCGACCGGGAGATATGGGATTCGATATTATGCATATCAATTTGCACAAAACATTCTCTACTCCGCACGGAGGTGGAGGGCCGGGTAGTGGTCCGGTGGGGGTAGCAGCCGCACTTACCGAGTTCCTTCCCAATCCCCGTGTAAAAAAAGTGGAAGACCGTTATGTTGTAGAAACAGGGGACGATGCGATCGGATCTGTTTCGGGTTTTTTCGGTAATTTTGCTGTTATGATGCGGGCTTATACTTATATTTTGTCTTTAGGAAAAGAGAATATACGTCATGTAGGGTCTTTGGCAACATTAAATGCAAATTATGTGAAGGAATCACTAAAACAGGATTATTATTTGCCGATCGAAGGTGTATGTAAGCATGAATTCGTGTTCGACGGATTAGCCGATAAATCTACCGGTGTAACGACTCTCGATGTGGCAAAGCGATTGCTCGACTATGGGTATCATGCCCCGACGATTTATTTCCCCTTATTGTTTCATCAATCGATTATGATCGAACCTACCGAAACCGAATCGAAAGAAACTCTCGATGAATTTATCGGTGTGATGAAGACAGTGGCTCGTGAGGCTCGCGAAAATCCCGACATTGTAAAGAGTGCTCCTCACTCGACTCCGGTTCGTCGTCTCGATGAAACGACTGCGGCTAAAAAGCCCATATTGAGATTTAAAGATTTATAATGTAAATTAAAAAACAGACCCGGTGTGATGGAAAGATAATATTTTCTTCTTTCCGTTCATTCCGGGTCTGTTTGTCAGAATCATAATATTATGAAAAGCGATATAATTATTATCGGAGCAGGTCCCGGAGGGTATGAAACTGCTATATATGCGGCTCGCAACGGACTTTCGGTAACGATTTTCGAAAATCGTAAACCGGGGGGAACTTGTCTGAATGAAGGATGTATTCCTACGAAATGTTTTTGTCGTAACGCTGAAATCCTGGATGGTATAAAAGACAGTGCGGAATATGGTGTGAATGATATGGCTTATACGTTTGACTTCGGACAAGTTATCGAAAGAAAAAACCGTATTGTCGCAGGATTGATAGAAGGGGTTGAGTTTTTATTGAAAAATAAACTGATTACTTTTGTAAAAGAAGCTGCCTCGCTGATCGATGCACACTCTGTTCGGAGTGTGTCAGGAGAAATATATTCCTGTGACCATTTGATTATTGCGACCGGATCGGTGAGTAAGAATCTGCCTATTCCGGGCAATAATTTGCCGGGAGTACTTACTTCGAAAGAAATTCTCGATATCGAAAAAGTACCGGAGAATTTATGCGTTATCGGTGCTGGTGTAATCGGCTTGGAGTTTGCTTCGGTGTTTAACAGTTTCGGCAGTAAGGTGACTGTTCTTGAATATGCTAAGGAAATATTGCCTAATTTCGATGCCGATATATCCAAACGATTAAAACAGGCATTGGGGAAAAAAGGGATAGAGATCGTAAACTCGGCTGCTGTAGAGGAAATTCGGGAAAATGCCGATCGGCTAAGTGTAAAATACGGATATAAAGGGGAAAATCGGGAAGTTGTAGCTGATACGGTGTTGATGGCGGTAGGACGTGCTGCAAATGTAGAATCTCTTAATCTCGATGTTGCAGGTATTGTTTATTCTTCTAAAGGAATTGTTACCGATGATAATATGGAGACCAATATTTCACGCGTTTATGCAATCGGTGACGTAAATGGGAAATGTATGCTTGCGCATGCAGCTACATTTCAGGGCCGCAAAGTAATCGATCATATTTTAGGAAAAGAAAACACGATACGTCTCGATATCATTCCTTCGGCAGTATTTACTCGTCCCGAAGCGGCTATGGTCGGTTGTACTGAGGATGAATGTAAACAACAAGGTAGAGTTTACCGTTCTAAAAAAGCAATGTTCAGGGCGAATGGTAAGGCCTTGAGCATGGGAGAGCCAGAAGGTATTTGTAAAATTATTGCCGACGAAGACGGTGTTATTATCGGTTGTCATATGTTAGGTCCACATACTGCCGATATTATACAGGAAATAAGCGCTTTAATAAATCGTCGTACGACCGTTGACGAACTTAGTTCGATGATACATGCGCATCCTACTCTTTCTGAAATCGTACAAGAATGCGCGCGTGAATTCTGATTGATAGAAGAAATGCCTGCCATTATAGGGGATATTTTCGAAAATTCCTTTATCTGAAAATATTCCCGATATTCTGTTCGGCTATCTCTGTTTGAAGATCTGAAAAATGATAGAACTCGATAAAAGGACAATGTATGCGACGGTCGGTTATTTCAATACTTAAATGCGATAAAGCGTAGTGTACGATACGCTTTATCGCAACCATGAGATTAAATATTCTATATATCGATTCTCTTTACATATACTTTAACTATATAATTGTTATTAGTTGTAAATTATGATATACCCCGGGACATGAGCAAATATCCCTTTATTTTGTGGTCTATTTTTAAGATATTTATTAAATACGAATCGTAAAATATTCTTTTTTATCTGTCGATACTGAATTAGTCTTTAATTAAATTTTATCGGTATTTAAGATTATATATTGAATTTCAAATATTTAATTATTGTAAATAATAAAATTGAGGAAAAAATACAGGCTATATTTGTGACGTTTTATATTTAAGTATTGTATTTTCAGCAACATTTTATAAAGTAAGACAGCTATTTCCCTAATCCTTTTTTTAAGGTCATATTGTCTAATCGGCTATGACTAAGTTTATGAAGAAAATTATATATAAATAAGATAGAATTTTAATGTAATAAAATGCTTATGAAAAAAATTTCTACTAAAAAATTTGTATCTATTATCGTTTGTGTGTTTACCGTTACGATGATAGCGAATGCGCAAAAGGGAGGTTATCAGTTGGCGAATGGTAATTTCGAAGGTACTTGGACCGATAATACGCGTAATAAATATAAAGAATCGACTCCTGATAACTGGAATTCTTTCTTTACGGCGAAAACGAATTCGACCACTGAAATGGCATTCGGAACAATTTTAACAGGTGCTCAGGCGGGAACATTGGCTAAGGCGAGCGGTGACGATGCACATGCCGGTTTTGCCGCTAAAATTACTTCTGTAAAAAATATGATGAAATCTATTTCTAATGGTAATCTTACGACGGGCCGTATCAATATGGGGGATACGAATCCGAGCGCTGTCTCGAATTATAATTTTACCGATTTAAACGATGAAACCTGTAATCATAGTTTTATCGGATATCCCGATTCTATGGTATTTTGGGTAAAATTTACGCCGGTTACGAAAACTAACTTCGGACAAGCTCATTTAATTATACACGATGAGTTCGAATATAAAGAGCCAAACGAAACCGAAGAAAATGTGGCTGCTCATCGTATCGGTTATGCACGTACCGAAATTGCCGAAACCAATGGTATTTGGGTAAGAATCTCTGAACCGTTCGTATATAATACCGAAAAGATGAATATTACGGGTAACCGGTATATGTTGGCTTCGTTTACAACGAACAAAGAAGCCGGAAAAGGCGATGGTGGAGATGTTTTATGTATCGATGATATCGAAATGATATATAACTCTCATCTGGTTTCTTTGTCGATAGACGGGATTCCGGTAGACGGATTTACTTCGGACCGGTGTGATGATCCTTCCGATCCTATTGTAATTACAGGAGAGAAGCCTGCCGACTTGAATGCATCGATAGAAGCTATTTCCGACGGGCAGGCTGCAACTGTTTCCTTGGGTGAGGAAAACGGATTGGTGGCGGTGACAGTTAAAGGAAATGACTATGCTGAAGGCACCAATGAGAACAAACATGTGTATTATCTTAAATTCGAATCGGTTCCGGAGGTCGTTCCCGTCGAAGATATTGTAGGTATTTATAACGGCTTACTCGATGTGGATATGACTGCGATGAGTTCTTCCGGTGAAGAATTTATTGTAACGACTCCCGATCAGATAAGTTTATCCAAAGGTGCAGTAACTAATACGGTAAATTTATTGCTGAAGAATTTCTCGTTTATGGGAATGGAATTAGGTGATATTAATTTAGAAGATATTCCGGTTACTGTTGAAGGTAATATTATGAAGTTCGAAAGTACAGTTGTGCCGATGACATGGAATGTAGGTGGATTTATGACGATAAATGCCGACGTAAAGGGAATCGGCTCGGTTGAAAACGGTGTTTTAACAGCCGATATCGATGTACAGTGGAAAACCGATGAGGGTGTTACCCCTATCCCGGTATCTTTTAATGGAAATATTGTTTCACAAGGAGCAAGGTTAAGTGATATTTTATATAACGGAACCTCTATTTTCGTGGCAGATAAATTCAATTATAATATAACGCCGGGTATCGATAAGGAAATTTCTTTTACGAAAGCAAATACTGATGCGAAAGTAGATGTTGTGATGGATGGAAACTGGGTAACAGTGACTGTAACCGAAGGAGATCAACAGAATGTTTATCATTTGGTAAATCCCGATTTGAATATACCGGGGATAAAAGCCATTAAATTAGGACAATCTGTAATCGATGGAAATCTGACAATCTCCGGAGGTGTAGAAGTTGCCGGAAATACAAAAGTGGCCGGAAAAATTTCTTATACAAAAGCGGTAGACGGTGTATGGAATGTAATCGGATTGCCATTTATCCCGGCTGAAGTGAATACAGTTTTGGCTGATGGAACGAAAACTGCCGCTGATGCGCAATGGTATTCTTATACGACACAGGGTGGCGCTTACAAACCCGTCGAATTACAATCTATAAGCGATAAAGGTATTATGAGATTGAATACGGCGTTGGATGCTGTAAGTCTCGAATTGGTATCTTCTGAGAATTCATCGATTGCAGGGGCTGCCCAGACGGCCGGTGAGGGATATACGGTTATTGCTAATACCGGTCTGATTTCTGTTAAGCCGTCTGATCTCGTTTCTGCTGATACTTATTATGTTTTCGATCTTGAAAATCAGGTATTTGTGAAAGCGACAGAAGCTTCAAAAGTACTTCCTGCTGCTATGTTTATTGCATACAAGGGTAGTGAGCCGGTAGAGACAATTGCGGTACCGTCTGATTACGACAGCTTGGAAAGTCATGTATCGGATTCTTTTGAGGTTTATAGCTTTGGCGGACAGATATATGTGAAAAACTACGAAGGAACAATCGGTATTTATCGATTGAACGGATCTAAGGTGAGTGATATGAAAATTTCGGGAGATACCGTATTCGGTATCGCAAGCGGAACATATGTGATACATACCGGCAAGACCGCTACCATCGTAGTAGTTAGATAATACGGAACAGATTGAGTGGAAAATCCCCCGTAAAACGATTTTTATCGTTTTACGGGGGATTTTATTTTTTTAATGAATAAAGTACATTTTAAAAAACATAATGTGCAGTGTATTTGTTAACTTTATTATAATCTGACCGACCAGTAAATGGCCGCCAATTGTTGTATTTGAGATATGTGGAGAGGGATTTACTAATGAAAAATCGGAAGAAAAATTTGGATAGGCTCTTTTTCAGTCAGTGGTTTTTATACTCTATTTTTCTGGCTATATTATTTTTACCTAATCTTTTTTTATTTTTTACCGAAACGACGACTCCTTTGGTGGCCCGTTTTTGTAATATCTTTTTACCATTATCCGTATATGGTTGGGTCATGACTCTTTCTCCTCGTCCGGGTAAAGTATTTTGGTTTCTTTTTCCGGTGTTGTTTCTCGGTGCATTTCAATTGGTATTGCTTTATCTTTTCGGGGAATCGATTATTGCCGTCGATATGTTTCTGAATCTTTTTACAACAAATTCGGTGGAAGCGCTCGAATTACTGGATAAGCTTATGCCTGCCGTTGTTGGTGTTATCGTTCTTTATATTCCTGCGTTGGTCTTGGCTGCTTTTACTTGGCATAAAGGTAATCGGCTATCGAAAAGTTTCAGATATCGTTGCCGTTTAATATGGTCTCTTACAGGGGTAGCGGGTTTCGTGCTACTTGCCGCGTCGTATGTAACCGACGACCGGTATTCGGTAAAAACCGATCTTTATCCAGTAAACGTCTGTTATAATATTTTTCAGGCATTTGATAGGGAAATGCGTTCCGATCATTATTACGAGACTTCCCGTGATTTCTCATTCGGTTCACAGGCAGAACATGATGAGGATATTCCTGAAATATATGTTATGGTTATCGGCGAAACATCACGGGCTATCGATTGGGAATTATATGGTTATACCCGTAATACGAACCCGCTTTTATCCCGTGAAAACGAGCTTATTGTTTTTCCTTATGCACTTACGCAGTCGAATACAACGCATAAAAGTGTGCCTATGCTACTTTCTGCAGCTTCGGCGGAAAATTTTAATTCTCTTTATCAACAGAAAGGGATTATTACTGCATTTAAGGAAGCGGGCTTTTATACGCTGTTTTTGTCTAATCAACAACCGAATCATTCTTTTATTGATTTTTTGGGAAAAGAGGCCGATGAATGGAATTTTATTAAAGATAGCCCGAGAAAGGATGTAAATGCACCTGATGAAGAATTGTTGAAGTATTTCGATAACGTTTTAAAGGAGGAGCACCATAAACTTTTTGTAGTATTACATACCTATGGCTCGCATTTCGATTATCGAGAGCGTTATCCTGCGATATTTTCGGTGTATAAACCAGATGACATAACGGGAGCCAAGCCTTGCTTCAGGAATAATCTGATAAACGCGTATGATAATACGATACGGTATACCGATTATTTTCTTACAAGTTTGATCGACCGACTTCGCCGATCGGGAAAAACGTCTGCCGTATTGTACACTTCCGACCATGGAGAAGATATTTTCGATGACCGGAGAAAACTTTTTTTGCATGCTTCACCAGTTCCGTCTTATTATCAAATGCATGTGCCGATGCTTATTTGGTTATCCGATTCTTATCGTTATGATTTCCCGACGATAAAAGAAACTCTTGACCGGAATAAAAACAAAGGCGTAGAAACAAGTGTATCATTCTTTCATACGATGTTGACTATCGGGGGTATAGATACTCGTTACAGAAACGATTCTCTTTCTCTTGCAAGCCCATTATATCACGAAAGAAAACGCCTGTATCTCAACGATCATAACAAGCCATGTACACTCGACGATATCGGTCTTAAAAAAGAAGATTTCGATATGTTCCAGCGTATGCATATCGTGACTCAGTAAACGATAAAATGTTTCGTTTAGTCTGGTAGGAAGAAAACGGTAAGCGACCGAGCGCCTTGTGCGCCGCGTATCATTACGGCTCCGATATCGGCAGTTGCAGACGGTCCCAACATAAAACATCCGTAGTGGGTGGAAGACAAGTCGATTTTTCGGTAAGCCTCGTAAAGGTCTTTTACTAAGTTATTTTTATCGAGTAAAATCACCAAATGTTGTGAGAGAAATCCCAAGGCATTGATTTTCAGATCTTCTTGTGTTATCCAGACCATTCCGTTTTCTGCAATGCCGAAATGGGCTTGTACTACACCAACATCGACATCGGCCAGTTCGTGTGGATCTTTTACGGTATGAATATTTTTGTTTCCGTGAATACGGGGTGTTGCCGAACAGATGACTTTTGCATCGGGAAATAACGTATGCAGTAATTTATTAGCTTCGATCTCGTCATTTACCTCATGAAAAGTGCCGGCTGCCAAAGTGAGGTTTTCTTTGAATGCATCGAGAAGATCAGGTATATTTCTACCGAAATCGGGAATTTCAGGAATTTCAGTTTTTTCTTCAGGTAGATTTTTTTTTATAGCCAGTAATATTTCGTCTTTCGTACTTTTCATAATTCTTCGGGATTTTTTCTGTTTTTCAGATACCAGTTTCTGAATTTTCGTTTCGAGAAATCGGGTAATTCGCGGTGACGCCCCCAAGGATTTAATGTTTTGTTATATAGCAGAAAACGGGGTGCGAGAGGGAGTAATCGGGAGGCTGCCGCTTCGGCTGTTCTGAAAACGAATGGATGTGCAAAAACAAATCCGGCAGCTTTGAATGAATATTTACGGATAGCAGGCAAATAATTTTTCTGTACCATGACTTCGCGCCATTTGTAAATCTGGGTACTGATATCTATTTTTACCGGGCAAACTTCGCTACATGATCCGCATAGTGTTGAATGAAAGGGAAGTTCGCTGTATTTATGTCCGTCGAAGGTAGGATCGAGGATAATACCGATCGGTCCTGAGTAAACGGCTTTATAGGAAAGACCTCCGCTTCTTCGGTAAACCGGGCATGTATTCATGCAGGCTCCGCATCGGATACATTTCAGAGAGGTCCTGAAATCGGAATTCCCTAATCTTTTGCTGCGGCCGTTATCGGTTAGGATTATATGCAATTCGCCACCGTATCTCGGACCGGTAAAATGTGAAGTATATTGTGTTGCCGGTGTTCCCAAAGCACTACGTGATAATAACCCGATGAATACACTCAGGTCTCGGGTACGGGGAATAATTTTTTCGATTCCGATACTGGCAATGTGTAAAGGAGGTACAGAGGCTCCGATATCGGCGTTTCCTTCATTGGTACAAACAACGAATGTCCCGGTTTCGGCTACAGCAAAGTTCGCTCCTGTCATGCCGGCTCCGGCTTTCAAAAATTTAGGACGCGCATTATTACGCATGGCTTCGTTTAACGAATGAGGATCGTTATCGTTAGGATCTGTACCTATATTTTCCGCAAAAATGCGGGCTACGTCTTCTGTCGTTTTTTCGATAGCAGGCATGACGATATGGCTCGGAAGTTCTTGGGAAAGTTGTTGTATGCGTTCGCCCAGATCGCTTTCGGTTACAGTGATTCCGTTTTTTTCGAGAAAAGGTACCATGCCGCATTCTTCCTGAAGCATCGATTTACTTTTTATTATTTCACCGACATGCTTGTCGCGGAGTATGCTCAGTACAATTTCATTATGTTCTGTTGCATCTTTAGCCCAATGTACGATTGCCCCGTTTTTTTCGGCATTTTCGGCAAATTGTGCAACATATTGGTCGAGATGCGAAAGGGTATGCATTTTTATTTGTGAAGCCAGTTCTCTGAGATCTTCCCATTCAGGAATGGTAGAAGCGATATGATCACGTTTTACTCGGGCATTCCAAAGATTTTTATCATGTAGTCTTTCGTGTATATTGTCCCGGTTGATAAATTCTCCGGCATTTTTAGCGACATTTATAACTTTTTCCATATATATTATTTTTTAAATGGACCGCCGTTGAGTATCTGAGCGATATGTATAAATGGGATGGTTATACCGTTTCTACGGGCAATACCTTCTTGATGCATTAAGCATGACATGTCGGGTGAAACGACAAATTCCGCACCATGGGCTATGTAGTCCGAAACTTTGTCGAGACCCATGCGTGCACTTACTTCTTCGTCGGTTACACAAAATGTTCCGCCGAAACCGCAACATTCGTCCGGACGATCGAGTTTTACTAATTCTATGTCTGGAATTGTATGTAGCAAATCGGCCGATTTGTTATAAGGTTTTCCCATAATTTCAGAAGGTTTTGCGATACCGAGTCCCCTGATCGAACTACAACTGTTGTGCAGTGCTACTTTATGTGGAAAACTGATACCGGGAAACGATTCTATTTTAAGAATGTCGTGCAGAAATTCTACCAGTTCATAGGTGTTTTTTCGTACGTGTTGTACTTCGGGAGTCTGTTCCAGTTTATCGTAATGTATACGTACTTGTTTTACACAGCTTCCGGCAGGAGCTACGATATAGTCGTATTCTTTGAAATTTTCGACGAAAAGTTCTTCTGCGCATCTTGCGCTTTTGTGATCTCCTTCGTTTGTCATGGGTTGTCCGCAGCATGTTTGCCGTAAGGGAACTTCTACGTCTATTCCTGCCTTTTCGAGTAGTTCGAGAGTTGCTATGCCTACCTCTGGATAGACGGCGTCGATATAACAGGGAATGAATAAGCCGACTTTCATAAATAATAATGTATTTTAAAAACCGGTATTAACATAATAGCGGTATGATAATAACAATATAAAGTCCGAAAAGTCTTTTAAGGACTTCAACAAAGATAGTACAGCTTTCCCGATATCGGATTTACGATGAGATTAAAATATTTAAAATAATAGAATTTAAATATGCTTTTGGGCATCTTCTTTTCGCAGAAAATGTTTCCTTAAAACATAGTCTAATCCTAATAGGATAAGGGATAATATAGCAACAAATATGTAAAATCCGTATTCAGAAATTCCTTTAAGAGAAGAGAAAATATTTTTGAAAGAAGAAATTAAAATATTCCAGTTCATTTCTAATTCTCTCGATCCCAGTTGTATTATAATGGCTAATACGATAACCGACAGCATGCCGGCGCATACGGCAAATAATCCGACCCAATAATAGAAGTCGCCCTGTTTCTTTCTGCGGGTGTTTTCGGCCATTACGCTTTTCATAACCCGGGCTCGAAAGTCGTTTGGAAGAATATCTTCAGGCATCTTCTCGAAGATTTCTTTTAGTTTATCATCGGAAAATTTATTTGTATTCATTTTATTCCCTTTCTAAACAAATTGTTGCATGATTACAGCTAATTTTTTACGTATGCGATAAAGTCGGGTTTTTACGTTCGATACAGATAAACCGCTGATTGACGCAATTTGTTCTATCGGTATTTTTTCGTTGTAAAAAAACGAGACTAAAGCGCGTTCTTCCGGTAACAGACATTTTAACGCCTTATCGAGTTCCTCGAGCAATTGGGAGGTATCCTCATTGCTGAAGACCTCGTTTATCTTTTCTTCGGTTACATCATCGATTACAAGATTATCGATCGTTAGAAATTCATATTTCTTTTTGCGAGTATATGAGATTGCCGTATTGTATGCAATCTGATATATCCATGTCGAAAAGCTGCAATCTCCTTTGAATTTACTTAATGCTCTGAAAGCTTTTAAAAAAGTATCCTGAGCCAGTTCTTCAGCATCTTCTCTATTTTTAACTACACGTACGATCAGGCTGAATACCCGTTGACCATACCTGTCGACTAAACAGCCGAAAAGGTCTGTTTCTCCTCCGGTAATACGTTTTATCAGGTATTTATCATCCAGTGATTCCATTCTATAATTTCGACGTAAGATATATAAAAAGGTTACACGTGCTATCGTTAAATATTTTTTTTCGGGTTATTTGTAACCTTTTTCTTAACCTCACGTCAAAAATAACAGAAACGAAAATGTTTAACTCTAAAATTTGAAATCTTATGTTTGATTTTCTTACAGCACCTCTTGTAGTTGGTATACTTACATTAGGTATTTATGCACTATTCGATTTGCTCGTTCGTAGAAAAGAACGAATGGCCATAATCGATAAACTGGGTGATAAACTCGATAAATCTATGCTCGAGGGAAAATTGAAATTACCGACATTCCGTAATGTAAATTTTTCTTTCACTTCTTTGAAGATCGGTACTTTTCTTACCTGTATAGGTATCGGTATCCTCGTGGGATATTTATTATGTGCAGGTACTATCACGTCTTATATCGATGGTGACTGGACATGGGAAAAGAGGCAGGTAGCAAGTATTATATACGGTTCATGTATCCTGATTTCCGGAGGTATCGGTTTGCTTATCGCATTTTTTATAGAGTTGACTCTCAAAAGAGAAAAAAAAGAAAAGTAATGTTTCTGGTTTGAAAGAGAGAAAAGTGGTTGTTTTAATAAAAAAGCTGTTTTTTTGAAACAGCTTTTTTTATATAAAAACAGTTACCGTTGTAGATACTACCGACGGTAACTGTTTTTTGTTTGAAGATTAATCTGGTTCAGAAATTTATTTATTTGTTTTTATAAGTAAATTATTTGTATTCGTATCGTTCCATTCCATCATTAACTGACGGAAGTCGGAATATTCCTGAGGTGTAATAAGTTGCTTTTTCAGTTTAAGCGAACGGGTTATATTTATGGTTTGTCCGTTTTGCTTTATCGAGATAAAAAGGTCGCCGATGCGGTTATTTAATTTTTTCTCCATATTAGGAGAGCAGTTGATAAGGGTATCGGGTAACGTTATGGTATAAGTATATTGTTCATCACATAGTCGAGGTAACAATAGGTTTACATTACGGCTGCTGTTTAGCCGTGTATAGGGCATATGTGCATATCCAAACCGTGAATCAGGTAATTTAACCAATGAATAACCAGTATTGTCTTTCAATGATTGAACACGTGAAAACAAATTTGTCGCCAATCCGTTTTTTAGATTCATGTCAGTCTGAAAATAAGGGAAGAATGCCACACTTTCTTGTGATGAAATTTTAGAGTCGGCAGCGATTTTGTTTTCATCGGTAGAAAAACTTATTGTAACCTTGTAATCTATTTTATCGGATGGAGTAGGAATCATTATTTTTTTTCCGGAATTATCAAGAGACAGAATAGGAACAAAGGTGTGTTTCCAAACAATGGGAGAAATTGTTTTTGAGGTTGGCGATAACAGATATTCTTTACCGTCGGCTACCGTGCGTATCGTAAAACCTGCAATAGCACTTAATCCCAGTACCTCGGTAGGCAGTTCAGCCTGGTAATAAGCGGCAGTTTCGGCAGATAAACCGGCTTTTTTCAGCAGAATAGATAATAGGGCGGTTTTTTCTGTTGTTGTTGCATAAGCTGAACGGATAATTTCATCAGCAGGCCTTATGCGAAATCCCGTTTCCGACAGGGAAAGGCGGCTGTTATCGAGTTGTTCGGTAACATAACTTACGATAGCGTTCAGTTTTTCGGTATCGGTATTTTGTCCTTTGAGAAGATCGGTTACAAATGTTTCTATTTGTTGTTTATTTCCCTCAGAAAAACGATTGTTTAAAGTCTCTAATGCTTTTGCTGCTGTACTGTAAGTAGAGGCTGAAAATAGAGGAATATCCCCTTCTGCAGGTGTTATCCAGGGAGCCCGGCTCGAAGCGGCGATATTACGTAACGACCATTTAACTTGTTTGATCCCGTTTGATGACGTTATTACCGGTTTTACTTTCATCGAAGAAATCTCGTATTGTAAAGACTTGCCTTCGGGAACGTTTAGCGTAATGTCATATTCTTTTACAGGAGAGGTTTGTGCTATCGGTTCGAAAATATCCAGTTCGGGTAGGTATCCGGGCTTGGAAATAATGGAATAATCGAGCACAATGGTCGCTCCTAATTCGAGACCTGTATGTACGATAACGAGCTCCTTCAAGTAGTTGTAAGCCGGGGCATTTGCGGCGTTCGCCGGGAGTACTTCTACGAAAGCGTTTTCCGGTGTTTTTACGATGTTACCGTCTTTTTGTCGAGTATAAGAACTGTGTATTTTAACTTCTTGTTGCAAAGGATTATACACGATAAAACTCTCTCCGTAAGTTTGGTTCATAGCCGTATGTGTAAATAAAGTCAGTTCTTTATAAATACGGGTTTCCTGACTACCGTCGGGACGAAGGATATAAGTTTTTGACAGTTTTACGTATTCGGCCTCCGAGGCTGCATTTATCGCTAAAGACGAAACGAGCAGGCAAAGGATCAGTATGTATTTATTATGTGGTTGTATCATTGTCGTCGTATTTTTAAAAAATTATTTTTTAAGGATAAGATAATCTCCTTGTTCTTTATAGGCATTTATCGCACTGCGGAATCCATCCCAGTCATTGGGTTCGTAAACTCTCTTTTTAAGAGCAAGGGTTTCGGAAATAACGATCTTATCTTTATTTTGTACGATTGAACCCTTAAAATCTGCTGCCGGAGATTTTATGTTGTCTGCTTTTTCTTCGGTTAATCTATAGCCTTTGGGTATCTGTAAGTTTTCGTTTAGTTCTACTA
Source organism: Coprobacter tertius (assembly GCF_024330105.1). Classification (NCBI taxonomy): domain Bacteria; kingdom Pseudomonadati; phylum Bacteroidota; class Bacteroidia; order Bacteroidales; family Barnesiellaceae; genus Coprobacter; species Coprobacter tertius. Next base: position 57,375 of record NZ_JANDHW010000008.1, on the reverse strand, counting down.
ATCTCGAACATCCGTCTTTAAATCCGTATTTTCTTTCGGGAATATCGGTGTTGATTCTGAGAAAAGTCATAACCTGAGAATACAGATTGTTCATGACCATTGGTTTTACAAGTAATTCGTTTTTACCTTTTACAGCATAGTCGGGTATTTGGTAACGGAAAGTAATACTGATGTTCGATGCTTGGTAATTTTTAGGGTCTTTGCCGTAATCGACACTGATGAGACGGGCTTTGGGTGAAACATTTAATAATTGTGATTCGAGTGAATTTTTCCATTCCGATTGCCATCCAAGTGTGAAAATACGACGTATGTTACTGTCGCTCTGTCCCTCGGCTGTAATAGTGAATTTACCGGTGAGAGTACCGTTTTCATTCAGTTTGTTGTCTGCGAAAATGCGTACGAAGTGATTTTCGGGAGCCGAAACAGGAGTCAGGCAGAGATCTGAGCCTTCCGGGATGCCGGGGAGATAGTTTTGTTGTTGTTCGGCGCTACTCCATAATTCGCGGCAGAAAGGTACCCATGTAGGATCGAGAGGCATATATGTGCCATTACTGAGTTTTACTACGGCGACACAGTGATTGAAATGGTCGGCAGGAATACTTTCCACACGGCTTCCGGCCATTGTCATTGCCGGATAAGCTTCAAAGCCTGCCATTCGAAGGAACGAAATCAATGTACCGGCAATATCTTTACAAACTCCGCAACGGTCGGTATAATTCATTCGGGTATTGTGTAATGTGTATCCTTCGCCTTTTCCCATCGATATGCCGGCATATCTTATGTTATCGGCAACCCAATGTGTGAGGACGGCGATTTTTTCCATTTCGGTTTTTTTACCTTTAATCAGTTCGTCAACTTTTTTTTGTGCTTCGGGTAAGGCTTCGAAACTACCGTAGTCTTCATTTACTTTATTAAACCATAATGATTTGTCTTTCCATTGGGGAGTAGATGACATCATTAATTTAGGGGCTGCGTCAAAAAGGTCTACCATATTGGGCTCGCTTCTGAAAGGCATTATATCGGTCATCGTGAAAGTATATGACTTGCGGCCGCCTTCATATCGCATTGATGAAGCACATTCTCCCTGATAAAATTGAAATTGCATTTCCTTATCCATCGGGACCGAAACTTTATATACTTTACGTAAGGTCGGTGCATTTCCCGTACTCCAGAAAGGAACTATATCGTAAAATTGCCCTCTCATGGGAGGAATAAAACGAGACTCGTCGACGTCGTTTCCACCGAGCAATGCGTAAGTAAATCCTTTTTTTTCGATTTCGTATTCGATAATATCACCCGGTTGCAATTGACCTACTTCGAGCATGATTTGTCGGGCACCCCAATAAATAGCGCGTGCCGGAGCCGCATAATCGCATGCTGTCGTAAGATCGATATTTTCTTTTTCACCTGTCGTACGGTATATTGTCGCTTTTTTAAACCGAGCGTATGCCGTCAATGGATCATAATCGTATTTTATAATGCGATTGGCAATAGCTCCTTTAGGAGATTGTACTTTAACGGCTTTACAAATCGAAAACGATCCGGAACCATTGGGTTGTACGGTAACAGAAGTGCTGTCGAGCAGTGTTACCTGATCATAGGCTGTGTATATACCCTTTTCTGTTGCAGTCTGTTGTGGTTTCCAGTTTTGCGCTTGCACAACAGAAAGAACCAGCGATAGGGTAAAGGTCGCTAAATACTTCATAGATGTGATGTTTATGTGTTTCTTTAAGATTCGAAGCCTAAAGATACATATTATATCGCAACTATATTTTTCTTCTTCTTGTTTTTCTGATAACAAATTCTAAAAATCACTTTCTCGTAATTGAAAAGTGTAAAAATATGATATAAAGTAATTTTTTTTGCCGGGAAAGAAATATATATAGGATAGTTGTTGACCTTATCGGGAAGAAACTTTGAAGGTTGTTAAATTCCCTTTGTGATCAGAAGGCCAGACACTTTTAGGTATGTAAATATTGTCTTTTGTATCGGCAGGTATAATTTTACCTCGTAAAACAGTGCCCGATGGGCCTACAAGAGTGCTTTTTAACAATGATAAAACCGAATCGGGAGAGTAATAGTAGATAAAATCGATCCGGTCCCGTTCGTCGGCTTCGGGTGCCCATGCCAGATTTTCGAGATCAGCTTTTTCGGCCTCTCGATTTCCTGCCGGGAAAGTAAATCCCGGATAGGTTACCGCATCGGGATATTTTTCCCGGTAAGAGTCTTTGAACCCGGCGTCGAGAAGCATAGCTGAGCAATCCCAACGGATTACAGCGCCGTTGTGATCCCACAGGTTTTTTGTATTTTCTTGCCAGTCCAGAAGAGAGGGTTCGTTAAAATCGCCTCCGATAATTACAGCTCGCCCTTTTTTGATTTCTTTCTGTGCATCTTTTAAAAAAGCGGAAATACTTTCGTCTCTGAATGATAACCTGTTTGCTTTTAAAACGGTATTTTCATCGGTAACAGGATGGTCTATTTTTTTCCAGGTGGTTCCGCTGTATCCGCGGGGCAGATAGCATTCGTAATTTCTATAGTCGAGATGACATGAATATATCGATATGGGTTGTCCTTTTATGGTTACGGTAGTTTTTAACATAGCACGAGATTCGTCTCCCGGAACGATGCAGCGCTTTACAATGCTATCGGGAATGATTTTGGTCAGTAAACCTACCGATAATCCTAATGTTTCTCCGTGATAATATTTCCCTCGTTCGGCCAGATCACCGATGATTTTATGCATAAACGGGTGTCTTATTTCGCAGAGAAGAACAATATCTGCGTTTACTTCATCTAAAACATTCAGAATGCATTCATAACCGTTGGGAACTTTTGTTCCGCCATGCCATAAATTCATCTGGAATACAGAGATCGTATCCGATTGTGTATTTCGGGCATTTAAATTGTATAAAAAAGAATATATAGATAGTAATATTAGTAATGGTATTATTTTTTTCATGGTTATTTTGTTTAATAACTCAGAATGTACATTTTTTTTAAAAAGGTTGTTTTCACGATTATAATTTCGAAATATTTTCTTTTTCATGCTGGTGACGATTCTTTAGCAAAGGTATGATGTTTTTTTATTTTCGAAAATAAAAATGTTATTTATGTATCAGATATAGTACGACTTACATGAAAAAATATAAAATCGCTCTTAACCAGCACTATTTATGGCTAAGATCGATGTATAAAAATGGAACTTAATATATTTATTCGTCTGGATATTGTAAAGGATGCATTAATTCATATAGCGGCCCTTTTATTTTACACAAGAGAACAATTTTCTTTTGCAGATAGTTTTTACAGGTAAAATGAGCAAACCAAATTTAATAAAAAGGGTTATAATAAGTGTATAAACAATTTTTCCTGAAGTTTAATACTAAAATATCAGAATCGTTGAAATACCTAAAACTAATCCTTATAGTCTTGTTATTAAATTCTTTTTGGGCGGGTGCTACCGAAAGTAAAGAACTTCCTCGTTTTAAATTAGGGGGTGCTTTGCGATTCAATTATAACTTTTCCGACTGGAATCAGGGGCACCGAAAAAGAGGTGGAGATTTCGGGTACGATGTCTTGCGGTTCAGACTTACGGGGTCTTATAAAAAGTTTATGCTCGATGCTGATTTTCGTTTTTACAGTAAAGACTATGGTGGTCCTATGCTTAAATATGGCTGGATCGGATACCGGTTTAATCCCGAACATCAGTTGCAGTTAGGTCTTACAGGGGTTCCTTTTGGAATACAACCGTATAGCGCGCATAATTTCTTTTTTCAGATCTCGTATTATATCGGTTTAGAGGATGATTCGGACATGGGTATAAAATATCTTTATACCGGGGAGCACTGGGAATATACATTGGCCTTTTTTAAGAATGCCGAGGAGTTGTTGTTTGGTTCTAAAACAGAAACAAGCGACGACCGGTATGCTTATGATGTAGCCGGGCGAAATAAAGAAATAAATCAGGGGAACGCTCAGGCGTTTTATAAATGGGGCGATGACTTTAGGCAAAAAGTAGGGGTATCGGCAGAATTCGGGCAATTGTATAATCTCGATACCGAACGCAAAGGAACGCACTTTGCTTTTGCCGTGCATCATGAATTGTACTGGAAGGGATTAAGTCTGAAAACACAAATTGCGACTTATGCCATGTACCCTTGTAATGTTTCGGGGGTTAGTCGCGATACGGTAACGATGACCGCATACGGCGCACCGTATAAAGTCGCTTCGAAAGCAAATATATATACGATAGGAATCGGTTATACTTTCCCGGTAAAATGGGGCCCTATAAATAGCATACAGGTTTATAACGATTTCGGCTGGATGCAGAAGTGGAAAAAAGATTTTAATGATAGTTTTCAGAATGTGACGGGATGTATGATTGCAGCCGGGCCTGTTTATACTTACATAGATTATGCTTTGGGTAAGCATCAGGCGTGGCTCGGCCCCGACTGGGAGGGCTTTGGACCAGGGTATGGCAGCAATTCATGGCATGCCCGTTTTAATGTGAATATCGGTTATTACTTTTAAGATCAATGGTATATGATAAAAGATATATTTGAATTGTATATAAAACGACATGATTTTTTTCTGGAACTTACACTCCAGCATATCATAATATCTGCGATCGCAATTGCGATTGCGATTGTTGTCGGATTGGTTTTGGGTGTATTTATAAGTCAGTATAGACGTGCTTCAAGTTGGGTATTGGGATTGACTAACTTTATATATACGATTCCTTCTATTGCTCTTTTTGGTTTTCTAATACCTGTATCGGGTATTGGAAATACCACTGCTGTTGTCGCATTGTCGGTATATGCACTTTTACCTATGGTACGGAATACATATACCGGAATAACAGGAATCGATAATGAAATTATCGAGGCGGCCAGGGGAATGGGAAGCACTCCATTTCAGATTTTAAATAAAATAAAATTGCCTTTGGCTTTCCCGGTAATTTTGTCCGGGATACGTACGATGATGGTAATGACAATTGCTTTGGCTGGCATTGCTGCTTTTATCGGGGCGGGAGGGCTCGGAGTCGCGATATATCGAGGTATTACTACCAATAATGGCTCTATGACGGTCGCTGGTAGTTTGCTTATTGCATTATTGGCATTACTGGCCGATTATGGAGTGGGGTGTTATGAAAGACATATTTTGAAAAAAAGAAAATTAAAATGATCGAAAATCATATGAAAACAAAATTAACGGTTTTAGTCACATTGTTTATCCTTATTTCGGCATGTACCGATCATAATAAAACGATACATATCGCAACCAAACCTATGACCGAACAGTTTATACTGGGAGAAATACTGGCGTTGCTTATCGAAGATAATACCGATTATCCTGTGGTTGTTACAAAGGGAATTGGAGGGGGTACGAGTAATATTCATCCGGCTTTAGTAAAAGGAGAATTCGATTTATATCCGGAATATACGGGTACGGGCTGGCTCGTAGTCCTTAAAAAAGATACTTTTCCTGATAAAGAAGAATTGTATGATGAATTGAAAAAAGAATATCATGAAAAATACGGGTTGGCCTGGATTGCTCCGTATGGTTTTAATAATGCCTATAGTTTGGCTGTAAGCGAAAAGAATGCTCGGAAATTTAATCTTCGTACTTTTTCGGATATAGCCCGTTATCCGAATGTATTTACGTTAGGGGCAGAATATGATTTTTTTGAAATAAACAAAGGTTATGACGAGTTGTGCGAATGTTATGGTTTTAAGTTTAAGAAGACGATGGATATGGATATAGGACTGAAATATGAAGCGATTAGGTCGGGTAAGATAGATATTATGAATATTTTTACGACTGACGGACAGTTGTGCGGATCGGGATTAATTACTCTTGAAGATGACAAACATTTTTTCCCTTCATATTATTGCGCAACGGTCGTACGAGAAGACTGTTTGAAAAGCCATCCGGGACTTGAAGAAACGTTGAGGAAAATGGAGAATTTACTTACCGACCGGGAAATGGCTGAACTTAATTATCAGGTTGATATTGCCGGACGTTCTGAACGGGATGTAGCAAGGGAATTTTTGGTATATAAAAGATTGTTGAGGAAAGAATGATGACGGCGGAAAACGGTACGGTCATACGGTTCGAACATGTATTCAAATCGTATGGAGATCATGAAATACTGAAAGATTTTGGTCTCGAGGTAAAGAAAGGTGAATTTTTGACGGTCATAGGTAGCTCGGGTAGCGGAAAAACGACTATGCTGAAAATGATTAACGGTTTGTTGACACCTACTTCGGGGACGATTTATGTAGATGGGAAAGATATTTCGAAGGAAAACCAGACTTTATTGCGTAGAAATATCGGATATGTCATACAGGGAATCGGATTATTTCCACATATGACGGTCTGGAAAAATATAGCTTATGTACCCCAATTACTGAATCATAGAGATAAAATACGTACTCATAAGGCGGTAGATCGATTAATAGAAGTTGTAGGTTTAAACAAAGAAATGCTTACTCGTTATCCTGCAGAATTATCGGGAGGGCAAAGACAGCGGGTGGGCATCGCCCGTGCACTGGCAGCAAATCCCGATATTTTGCTGATGGATGAGCCGTTCGGCGCAGTGGATGAAATAACAAGAAAATCTCTTCAACATGAAATTTCCCGTATTCATAACGAATTGGGGGTAACGGTCGTTTTTATTACTCATGATATAAAAGAGGCATTGACTCTCGGAACGCGTGTTTTGGTGATGAACAACGGGAAAACAGAGCAGATCGATACTCCGGATGCAATTTTACATCATCCTGCTACTCCGTTTGTGAAAGAGCTGGTACAGGCAAGTTACAATTGTTGAGTCGATCTTGAATTATAATATGCTATAGATTGCGATGACATGACATACGCTTCCGAATAAAACAAAAAGGTGAAATACAAAGTGCATGTATTTTAATTTTGTAAGGGAATAAAATAATGCGCCTACAACGTAGGAGACTCCTCCCGCAATTAACCAGTAAACCGTGCTCATAAGACCTTCGGGTGAGAGGACATCGGTCAGCGGTTTAAAGGCAATAAGGATACTGCATCCCATAACTATATAACAAATAGTTTCGAGGTTGCTATGTTCTTTCAGATTGGTAAAACTTAGGATTATTCCCACGATGGCAGATAACCATACAAAAGTGAAAAGAGACCATCCCCATGCGCCGGCGTCCCGTAGTACTACTAATGTAAAAGGAGCATAGGTTCCGGCTATGTGTAAATATATAGCGCTATGATCGAGTTTACGAAGTAATGATTTGCGTTTTACATTATTAGTGGAATGATAAAGCGTAGAGGTTGAATAAGAGGCCAGCATACCTATGAGATAAAAGGTAACACCTGCGACAGCCCAAGCATTTTTACTCGCGATGGATGCTTTTATCAAAATAACTCCTGCCGCGATTCCGAATAGAATCCCGAATCCATGCGAAACAGAGTTAGCGATTTCTTCTCCTCGAGTATATTTTTTCATTACCTCTCCCTATTTTTATCGTTGCAAAGATAAGAGAATAATTACTCTTGCTGGAGATTGGTCTTAAAATTAAATATTCAAAAATACTTTTAAGGAGAGGTATCGAGGTATTCTTTTTTAAAAATCGAAATACACAGAATAAAAATAGCCAAAAGCAGAGGACCGAAAATGACTCCCATAAAACCGAATATCGGCAATCCGATAACTACTCCGAAAATAGTGATAAGCGGATGGGTATCGGCCATTTTCTTTTGTAGTACAAAACGTATCAAATTATCTACGTGTGTAATGATTACGATGGCGTATATGGCGATGCCGACAGCATTCCATATATCTCCCGTTGTTGCCATATAAATAACGAGGGGTAACCATACTATTGCCGTTCCTATAACAGGTATAATGGTGGCGAAGCAGGTAAGCAGCCCCCAAATATAAGGGTTTGGTGCGTTAAATATAAGATATCCGATGAGAGCTACACCACCTTGTATGATCGCAAGTAAAGGTATGCCGATGGCATTTGATTTTACAATCATGTTTACCTCGTTGAGGATATGTCTTTTGTCGGTTTTGTTGAAAGGCAGAATTTCATTGATATAATTTTCCATTTTCTTACCACCTATCAGCATAAAATAAAGAACAAATATCAATGTAAATATGTTGATAGCAAAACTACTTATTCCGCTCATAAGAGCTTGTCCGATACGGGGTATCATTGCTGCTATCGAAGATATATTATCATTTGCTAAAAGGTTATACCCGGTTTTTTCTTTTATAACCGATGCAAAATGCTGAATCGGTGATATGATCGATTGAGGATCGAGATTGATATCCTGTATTTTATTTACCATAAGCCAGACGATGAGTGAAAGGGGAATAAGAAAACATAGAATGGCTTCCATCAGTATTAAAATAGCGGCAAGGCCTCGTTTTATTTTACGGCGAGTCGTGAGTTGGCGCATCTGATTTCTGAGAAGTAAATATATAGTAAAAGCGCCCAATAATCCGCTCATAAATGGTGTAAGGTAGATAAATATAACGGTACCGAGTCCCAGTATGAGAGTAATCAGTGAATATTTCCAATATTGTTCTTTTATCGACATAGTTTTGGCATTAAAACGATATGTTTTTAAACCAAAGAACAATAATTTTTATGTAAATGTTTATTTTATTGTATCGGATTGAGGTAAAGTACAGGCATATAATTTATTACTGGAAATGATTTTACTGTTTTTTCTTTGGTATATATAAATTATTTAAGAGAATTTTTTAGTGAACAAAAAGGGTTATGAAATTGTAATTCTTAATAATTAACCAAAAAATAAAGATATGTTACGCAGGATTTTATTTATGTTTATTTTAGGAGCCGGAACATCATGGGTCGCGACAGCTCAGGAAACTGTGAAAGATTCGGTCTGGACATTGGGTGGAAATGCAGGACTGAAACTCACTCAGGTAAGTTTCTCGAACTGGGCGACCGGTGGTGAAAATGCTGTTGCATTCGATCTTCAGGGGGCTTATGAAGCGGATTATAAAAAAGGGAAGCATTTATGGAGAAATCGTCTTGAATTGGCATATGGATTAAATAAGAATAAAGGCGAAGGAACTAAGAAAACGAGTGATAAAATATATCTGAATTCGAATTATGGATATGAAGTATATAAAAATTTGTATGTGAGTGCATTACTTAATTATCAATCGCAGTTTTCGCCAGGTTATGATTATGCGGTCGATCGCCATACGGCTATATCTCGGTTTATGGCTCCCGGTTATCTGATGACAGGGTTAGGTATTACATGGACTCCTGTTAAATATTTTACAGCAACTTTTACCCCGGCTACTTGGCGGGGAACTTTCGTGTTGGATAAAACGTTGAGAGACCAGGGGGCTTTCGGGGTAAAAGACGGGAAAAAATTGTTATCGGAGTTTGGAGCGAATCTTAAGCTCGAAGCTAAATACGAATTTATGAAGAATATGACTGTATATTCGCGTCTCGATCTTTATTCCGACTATTTACGCAAACCGCAGAATGTCGACGTAAACTGGGAAGTACAAATAAATATGGTGATCAATAAATGGTTTTCGGCAAATATCACTACCAATATGGTGTATGATGATGATGTGAAGATATTACAAAAAAATGGGACGAGAGGTGCCAGGTTGCAGTTTAAAGAACTGTTGGGTGTAGGTTTGCAATATAATTTCTGATGAGAAATGAGAAAATATATAGTTACATAGGAGGTATGCCGTTTGTTAATTTTTGCAATTATCATGTAGAAGATTATACGGTAGCCTCGAGATATATGTGAAAAAACCGGAAAAGCGACCTGATATATATGGCCTCTTTTCCGGTTTTTTGCTGGAATAGAGTATTTTTATTGTGGAATTTTTCTACAATAAAAATTTGTTTTCCACACTCTGAATTTGTATGTTATTTAATTAAATGGCTGATAATTATTTATTTAAATAGTTTTCTTGAAAAATGGAATATCGTTTGATATTAAATAATAAATAGAAGTAAATCAATTAAAATTTTACACGTCGTAATTATGAAACTAAAAAATTGGGGTGCGGCTGTGAGTATCAGCGGAAAAAAAATAATTTGGATACTTGCCGCAATTATCGTAGTAGCCGGTATTCTGTATATCGTATTGTCTCCGAAACCTGATTCAGAGGAATTACCAACGGTAGAAGTAATTCCTGCGGCTAAAGACAATGTAGAAATATACGGGGAGTATGTCGGGCGTATAAAAGCTCAGCAGTTTGTCGAAGTTCGGGCACGCGTAGAAGGTTATCTCGAAAAAATGCTTTTTGAAGAAGGTTCTTTTGTGAAAAAAGATCAAGTATTATTTATTATTAATCAGGAATTGTATAAGGCAAAACTGAATAAAGCCCAAGCTCAGTTAAATAAAGATAAGGCGATGGCATTGAAAGCTAAGCGCGATCTCGATCGTATCGAACCGTTGTACAAGCAAAATGCTGCCAGTCAGCTCGATCTCGATAATGCTATCGCTACTTATGAGAGTGCGACGGCTTCGGTATCGATGAGCGAGGCGGATGTTTCTCAGGCAAAGCTGGAATTGGGATATACCATGGTACGTTCGCCTTTAGCGGGGCGTATCAGCGAACGTCATGTCGATATAGGTACCTTGGTGGGTCCGGGTGGTCAATCGTTATTGGCTACGATCGTTAAAAGCGATACGGTTGCGGTGGATTTCAGTATGACGGCTCTCGATTATTTGAGAAGTAAAGAACGTAATGTTAATCTGGGTCAACGAGATACGAGTCGTACTTGGAATCCTTATATTACTATTACTTTGCCCGATAATTCGGTATATCCGCTAAAAGGGCTGGTCGATTTTGCGGAACCGCAAGTCGATCCTCAGACCGGTACTTTTTCGGTACGTGCCAAGATGCCTAACCCCAATCAGGTTTTGTTACCGGGACAGTTTACTAAAGTAAAACTTTTACTCGATGTAAGGGAAGATGTCGTTGTCGTTCCTACAAAGGCAGTCGTTATCGAAAAAGGCGGTGCTTACATTTTTGTCGTACGTAAGGATGGAACGGTCGAAAAGCGTTTTCTTGAATTGGGACCTGAAGTTGATAATAAAGTAGTGGTTGAGCGAGGTCTCGTAGCCGGTGAGAATATTGTTGTGGAAGGTTACCATAAACTGAATCCCGGAATGAAAGTAAAAGTAGTAGTTAAGCCGAAGGCTTGAATTTTTGAAAAATAGTATAACGATGAATGTAAATTTCTTTATAGACAGGCCGGTATTCTCGGCAGTGATTTCGATTGTCATTGTCATTACAGGCATTATCGGGCTTTCTTTGTTACCGGTCGATCAGTATCCTCAGATTACGCCACCTGTGGTGAAAGTGAGTGCGTCTTATCCGGGAGCAAGTGCTCAGACGGTTTCTCAGGCGGTAGCTACTCCGATCGAACAGGAACTTAACGGTACTCCGGGTATGCTCTATATGGAATCGAGCAGTTCCAATTCGGGAGGTTTTTCTGCAACGGTAACCTTTGGAATTGATACCGATCCGGATTTGGCCGCTGTAGAAATACAGAATCGTATAAAACTTGCCGAGCCTCGTTTGCCGGCAGAAGTGATACAAAACGGAATCTCCGTTGAGAAACAGGCTGCCAGTCAGTTAATGACGATAACACTACTGTCGAGTGATCCGAAATTCGACGAGATATATCTAAGCAATTTCGCTACCATAAATGTGTTGGATATGTTGCGCCGTATCCCCGGTGTGGGACGAGTATCGAATGTGGGTAGTCGTTATTATGCTATGCAGATATGGGCTCAACCCGATCGTCTGGCCAATTTCGGATTGACGGTACAGGATCTGCAGAATGCGTTGAAAGATCAGAATCGAGAATCGGCTGCGGGTGTATTGGGCCAACAGCCTGTTACAGGTTTGGATGTAACGATTCCGATTACGACGCAAGGTCGTCTTTCTTCGGTATCGCAATTCGAGGATATTGTATTGCGGGCGAACCCCGACGGTTCTATTATTCGTTTACGGGATGTTGCCCGGGTTTCTCTCGAGGCCTCTTCTTACAGTACCGAAAGCGGTATTAATGGAGAAAATGCGGCCGTACTGAATATAAATATGTTACCGGGAGCGAATGCTATGGAAGTAGCCGATCGTGTGAAGGAGACCATGAAGGAAATCAGTCAGAATTTTCCTGAAGGTATTACTTATGAGATTCCTTTCGATATGACGACATATATATCGCAGTCGATACATGAAGTGTATAAAACTTTGTTTGAAGCATTGTTTTTAGTCATATTGGTCGTGTTTCTTTCGTTACAAAGCTGGCGGGCGACTCTTATACCGGTAGTTGCAGTACCCATTTCTCTTATCGGAACTTTCGGCTTTATGTTGATATTCGGTTTTTCGTTGAATATGCTTACGTTGTTGGGGCTGGTGTTGGCAATCGGTATTGTTGTCGATGATGCGATTGTTGTTGTTGAAAATGTGGAACGCATAATGGCCGAAGAACGTATAGATGCTTATCAGGCTACTAAAAAGGCGATGAGGGGATTGAGTAGTGCTCTTATTGCTACATCTTTGGTATTGTGTGCCGTATTTGTTCCCGTAAGTTTTCTTGAGGGTATAGTCGGCCAGTTATATCGACAGTTTACGGTAACGATCGTAGTTTCGGTTTTAATTTCTTTAGTAGTGGCGCTTACATTGAGTCCGGTGATGTGTTCGTTGATTTTGCGTCCTAGAAATCCGAAGACTAAAAATATTGTTTTCCGGAATATTAATTACTGGCTTACGAAAGGAAACCGGAAATATACCGGTTGGATAAGAAAGAGTCTTAGATTTCCGCGTAGAGTATATGCCGGCTTCGGAATGGCACTTGTCGCTATTGTGGCGCTTAATTCTCTTATTCCCACCAGTTTCCTTCCACAGGAGGATCAGGGATATTTTAAGGTGGAACTGGAATTGCCCGAAGGCTCTACACTTGAACGTACCCGAGAGGTAACCGACAGAGCGATTAAATATTTAATGCAAGATCCGAATGTGGCGTATGTGCAGAATGTGACCGGGAGTAGTCCTAGAGTAGGAAGTAATCAGGCAAGAAGCGAGCTTACAGTCATTCTTAAACCTTGGGGGGACCGAAAAAAAACAGATATAAACAAGATTATGAAAAAAGTGGAAAAGGATCTTTCGGTATATCCTGAAAGTAAAGTGTTCCTGAGTACACCTCCGGTAATTCCTGGATTGGGAACCTCGGGTGGTTTCGAGATGGAACTCGAAGCTCGTGGTGAGGCTACTTTACAAGATTTGATGCATGCCACGGATACGTTAATGTATTATGCTTCGAAACGAAAAGAATTGTCGGGATTGTCTACTTCTATGCAATCGGAAATACCCCAGTTGTATTTTGATGTAGACCGGGATAAAACAAAATTACTGGGAGTTCCTTTGGCAGATGTATTTTCTACGATGAAGGCATATACAGGTTCGGTTTATGTAAACGACTTTAATATGTTTAATCGTATTTATAAAGTTTATATACAGGCCGAAGCTCCCTATCGGGCTCATAAAGATAATATCAATCTCTTCTTTGTGAAAGCTGCTAATGGTTCTATGGTACCGCTTACCGCATTAGGAACGGCGAATTATACGACCGGACCCGGAGTTATAAAACGGTTTAATATGTTTAATACTTCGGTAATACGGGGGGTGGCTTCGCAAGGTTATAGTACGGGGCAGGCTATGAAAATACTGGAAGAGATAGCTGCAGAGCATTTACCCTCTAATATCGGAGTCGAATGGAGCGGCCTTTCCTATCAGGAAAAACAGGCTGATGGAAAAACCGGGATTATACTGGCATTGGTATTCTTATTCGTATTCTTGTTTCTTGCGGCCCAGTACGAAAGTTGGATGATACCTATTGCCGTATTGCTTTCGTTACCGGTTGCGGTTTTGGGAGCCTATTTGGGGATTTGGGTGTGCGGACTTGAAAACGATGTTTATTTTCAAATAGGTATGGTAATGCTGGTGGGGCTGGCAGCCAAAAATGCTATTTTGATCGTTGAATTTGCGAAAGTGGAGGTAGATAACGGTCACGATATCATTCAGTCGGCTATTAATGCAGCTCGTTTACGTTTTCGTCCTATTCTGATGACGTCTCTGGCTTTTATTTTAGGAATGTTACCATTGGTATTATCCAGTGGCCCCGGGTCTGCAAGCCGTCATGCAATAGGTACGGGAGTTTTCTTTGGCATGCTCTTTTCTATTACGATCGGTATTGTCTTGGTTCCGTTCTTTTTCGTAGCGATTTATAAATTGAAAGCAATTCTTAAAGCAAATTGGTCATGGAAAAAAGTATTAAAAAATATATAATCGGGATTGTGATCGTATTTGTTTGTGTCGGTATGTTTTCATGTAAAGTAGGGAAAAAATATACCCGTCCCGAATTGAATTTGCCGGCAGCACTCGTTGAGGGTGGAAAAGATACGGTAACGTATGCCGATATGAAGTGGTGGGAAGTGTATACCGATACTACTTTGCAATCGCTCATACGAAAAGCGTTGGAGTATAATAAGGATATGCTCATTGCCTCGGCCAGGATAAAGGAGATGGCTGCAATGAAACGTATCAGTCTGGCTAATCTTTTACCGCAGATCGACGGTACGATATATGCCGAAAGGGAAATGGAAAATTACGGGGGCAATAATCCTGATAATGCTAATAGTTTTGAAGGTAAGTTGTTGTTCTCATGGGAAATCGACCTTTGGGGCAATCTGAGATGGGCCCGGGAAAAAAGTATCGCTGAATATATGCAGTCGATAGAGGCTCAACGTGCTCTGAAAATGACTTTGATTGCCGAGGTGGCACAGGCTTATTTCGAATTGGTGGCGCTCGATAATGAGCTTACTATCGTACGGCAGACATTAGCTAATCGGCAGGAAGGCGTACGCTTGGCTAAACTTCGTTTCGATGGCGGGCTTACTTCCGAAACTTCTTATCAGCAGGCTCAAGTAGAATTGGCCCGTACCGCTACGCTGGTACCCGAACTCGAGCAGAGTATTGCGCTGAAAGAAAACGATATCGCTTTTTTAGTAGGGGAATATCCGCATACAATTGTCAAAAATATAGTGCATCGTGAAATACAGCTTCCCGATTATTTACCGGTAGGTCTTTCTTCGGAGTTGTTGAAAAGACGTCCCGATATTCGTCAGGCCGAGCAACAATTGATTGCTGCAAATGCTCAGGTAGGTATTTCTTTTACCGATATGTTTCCGCGTATTACACTTACAGGTAAATATGGCTTGGAGAGCCCATCATTATCTGATTTTTTGAAATCTCCATATGGATTTATGAGCGGTACTTTGCTCAATCCTATTTTTGAAGCCGGAAAAAATATCGCCCGGTATAAAGCTCAAAGGTATGCTTATGAACAGGAGTGTTACCGGTATGAGAAAAGTGTTTTATCGGCATTCAGGGAAGTGAACAATGCCATTGTGAATTTTAATAAAATAAAAGAAGTATATGTATCGCGTAAGAAGCTCGAGGAAGCGGCGAAAAGTTATGTTGATCTGGCTCAGTTGCAATATATCAACGGAGTTACGCGTTATCTCGATGTGTTGGATGCTCAACGTTTGTATTTCGATGCTCAAATAGGATTGAGTAATGCCATACGGGATGAACGCATCGCGATCGTATACTTATATAAAGCCCTGGGTGGTGGATGGTAAAACGGGATAATTCCCGTTTTACCATTTTTAATGAGAGACATTTATTTTTTATTATATAAAGTTCATAATATGACGTATTGATAGCTGTAAATTTTGGTTTTTTCCAGACAAAAGATTATTACAGTAAAATTTAAAATATAAGGATTGAACTCTGTAAATGGAGGATAATCTCAGAAGGTACTACCGCAGAAAACGGTTGCTGTTATTTGATTCGTTGAAAACTATTTACAGAGTTGGCGTTTCATACGTCGTTAATTGATCTTTATGTAAAGATAGTATTATTCTGTAGATTTATATCTTTTTTGAGAATCGAATAAATTCGATATATTTTTGTGTTACTCCGATGTGCAAACAAATGATTCATGGAAAACTTGAACGTATTTTAAAAAGCCATTTTCAAACCGGTTCTCCGATAAATATTTAACCGGGAAAAAACAGGGTTTCAGAGAGAGCCTATTAATTCCCGGTAAAGAGAGAGAGAATGCATTTTTCGATATGAAAACCATATCGAAAAATTATGATTCGATTTTAGGATGAGATTATTATTTTTCTATTCCTATGTTTTTCAGCCAGGCTTCTACTTTATCGCGGGCATCGCTCACTGTCGATCCCTGTACAGCCAAGCCTTCTTTTAGGGAAATAGCGGGATATATGCTTTTAAAAACTGAGAGGCTGCTGCCGAAATTACTGCCTTCGTGTGTACAGAAAGGAATAATGGTTTTACCCGATAAATCATAGGTCTCTATAAAATTGCGTACGATCATAGGCATTGTGCCGTACCAAATAGGGTAACCGATGAATACAGTAGAATATTGGTCTGGGTTTTCGAGTTTATTCTTTATTGCCGGACGAGCGTTATTTTTTATTTCGTCTTGTGCTATATCGGTCGTTTCCGTATAACTTGCGGGGTAGGGGGTAACGGGCACGATTTCAAATAAAGTTCCCTGTGTATATTTTTGGATATAACCTGCGATAACGGCGGTATTGCCGGTAGTAAGAAATGTGTCGGGGTAATTATAACCGGTACGTGAAAAATATGCGATCAGGATATTAGACTCTTGTGATGAAGATTTTACAGTTTCATGGGGGATGGTGTTATTATGGGGGTTATTACCGTTACAGGATAAGCAGGAAAGACCTGTGATAAATCCTAATAATAATGTCAGTTTCTTTTTCATATCTAAATTGATTTGTATTTTATTGTGTGGCTATTTCTCAATTTTATAATGACAAAAGTATGTCGATTTTCCGGTAGACCCATTATATAAATTACAGAAGTTTGTACCAATATTACTGATTCTGAGAAGGCCATGAATCATGTATCGGAAAAAAAACTATTTTTGTGTAATGTGAAAATTCAGAGAGTGTGATGGAAGAAAAGATTGTGAATATGAAGTCGGTAAGCGACTATAACAATTTATTACCCGGGCTAATGTAAATAAAGATGTTTGAGCGAAGTACGAAAACTTGCTCGATGAATATTTCCTTACCGGAAAATCTCTGTAGTTCGGGTTGTCTTCGGTTAATTATTATGCTGATAAATAATTTATGTCTTCCTATTGTGGGGGGATGATTAAGACAGAAACCGGTAAGTCGGCACAAGAATATATCCAGATAAAATTAATCGGAGTTGCTAAAGATTTGGTTGCCGACTCCGATAAAACGTTCAGTCTAAGCGCTTACGAATAGGGAGTTCAATATCCGCGACATTTCAGCCGCTTATTTAAGAATGTTACCGGATTTACCCTTAATGAGTATCGTGTGCAGATAATATGAAATAGGTTTTGGGAAGAGGCTGAATTGGTAAAGGTTATAAAAAGAGTATATAAAAATATATTTGAGAGTAGTGGAATGTTGGTTTGGGATTAAATTTAAATTATAGTATGAAAAGCATATATTCGAACGTATTAATTGTTTTGTTGTTTTCGGTAGCAATTTTTTGTTGTTCTTGTACATCACTGAAAATAGGTGGTTTACAATGTGAAAAATTAAGCGAACCGTTGAGTATAGACAATGTTT
Organism: Coprobacter tertius; assembly: GCF_024330105.1. NCBI lineage: Bacteria > Pseudomonadati > Bacteroidota > Bacteroidia > Bacteroidales > Barnesiellaceae > Coprobacter > Coprobacter tertius. The sequence continues at coordinate 39,645 of NZ_JANDHW010000008.1, read as the reverse complement.
CTCCTCGGTTCGACTGGGTTTTAAGCTCGAATAAACAGGGAACTAAACAAATTGCGTATCAAATTTTGGTAGCATCGGACAAAGAATATTTATCGGAAAAAAAGGCTGATTTGTGGAATTCCGGAAAGGTGGAATCGGGTACTTCCAACGGAATTTTATATCAGGGACATCCATTGACTTCAAAAAGTTTTTCTTATTGGAAAGTTCGTGTTTGGGATGAAGAAGGAAAGGTATCTGCATGGAGTAAACCAGCTTGTTTTGGCGTAGGCTTATTGTTCCCTGATGATTGGAGTGCCCAATTTATAGGGATGACACAGACTGAAGAGAGAATGGAATCGCCATTACTTCGAAAAACTTTCTACTGTAATACTATAGGGGAAAAAATGATATTTCATGTAAATTCATTAGGATATCATGAAGTATATGTAAACGGAAGTCCTATTAGTGATGCTGTACTGTCTCCGGCTGTTTCTCAGTTTGATAAACGTTCTTTAATTGTTACTTATGACATAACCCGATTTCTTAAAAAGGGGAGTAATGAAATTGTTATCTGGTTAGGCAAGGGGTGGTATCGAGATGGCCTGCCGGGGGTTGTAAAAGGCGGACCCTTTGTGCGGGCTCAGTTAGAATGTAAGGATCACGGGAAATGGACTACGGTTTTGATGACAGACGATACCTGGTTGGCGAGCGAAAGTGGCTATGTATCTACCGGAAATTGGAGACCTCATCAGTTTGGAGGAGAAGTTATAACGGCATCCGAATTACCATCGGACTTAACCGTATCTTCGTTAAATAGCAGGAAATGGGAAAAAGTTAAAGTTGTATATATGCCTACTCACAAGGCTACTCCCCAAATGGTAGAATTGAACCGGATTCAAAATAAATTTCACCCGGTATCTTGTAGAGCTGCTCAAGATTCATCTTGGATATATGATATGGGAAAAAATTTTACGGGGTGGACGAAAATAAAATTCCCGACATTGTCACCGGGGCAAAAGATTAGAATTAGTTATTGCGATTTTTTAGATGAAAAAGGACAGTTTAGAGACGGGCTTTATGAAGATTATTATATCGCTTCCGGTAAAGAGGGGGAGTGTTTCGTTAATAAATTCAATTATCATGCATTTCGTTATCTGAAACTTACAAACCTCGGTCAGGCTCCGGCCTTGTCCGATATAACGGGTTGCCTGATTCATACCGATTATAGTGGAAAAGCTTCTTTTAGTTGCTCAGATGAAGATTTAAATGCAATTCACGACATGATCGAATATACATTTCGATGTTTGACATTGGGCGGTTACATGGTGGATTGTCCTCAGATCGAAAGATTGGGATATGGTGGTGACGGGAACGCTTCGACGCAAACCGTACAGACGATGTTCAATCTAACGCCGTTATACATGAATTGGATGCAGGCATGGGCAGACTGTATGAGAGATGACGGTGGGATGCCTCATACTGCTCCGAATCCTTATATGGCAGGTGGAGGACCGTATTGGTGCGGGTTTATAATTACAGCATCTTGGGCAACATATGTGAATTATGGAGATAGCCGTTTAATCGAACGTTATTATCCTTATATGCAACGATGGTTGGATTATGTGGATAAATACTCCGTGAAGGGTTTGCTTAAACCCTGGCCGAACACAGATTATCGAAATTGGTATTTAGGGGATTGGGCTACTCCCTCAGGAATCGACCAGACAAATTCTTTATCGGTAGATGTCGTAAATAATTGTTTTATATCTAATTGTTACCAAACCATGTGCAAGATTGCAGACGTTTTGGGTAAAGAACAAGATAAACATACTTATACCGTAAAGTATAAAAATCTGAATACCCTTATTCATAAAACGTTTTTTAATGACCCCCAGAAGAGTTATGCTACAGGCACGCAGATTGATTTGACTTATCCGATGCTGGTTGGCGCTACGCCCGAAGAAAAGCTGTCTGATGTTAGAAATACTTTATTTCGAGTAACGGAAGAGCGTTTTAACGGACATTTGTCTACCGGGTTGGTAGGGATACCTGTGATAACGGAATGGGCCATTAAAAATAATCAGGCCGATTTTATTTATGGTATGCTGAAGAAAAAAGATTATCCGGGTTATTTGTATATGCTGAATAATGGAGCGACTACAACTTGGGAGCATTGGAATGGAGAACGTAGCCATATTCATAATTGCTATAATGGTATCGGATCTTGGTTTTATCAGGCTTTGGGTGGGATTATTACGGATGAAAAAAATCCTGGATACAGGCATGTATTTATTCAGCCTCAACTGGTAAAAGGCATTTCATGGGTAAATGTTTCGAAAGAAATTCCTTTCGGGAAATTAAAAGTGAAATGGGAAAAAACCAATTCTTCTTTTATGCTGAATCTGAGTATTCCTGTCGGTTGCGAAGCAACTGTCGTGTTGCCTGTTAAGGCTAAAAGTATTTCTATAAATGGCGAGAAATCACATCCTTCGCAACAACTGCATTTACAATCAGGGCATTACCATATTAAGTGCGTTTTGTAAATAAAGAGATATTTCCCAATTATCTTTTTAGAGAAAACGGAAACAGGTTATTTTTAATTGAACGTATAAATTATTTTTTAAGTAATAAAAAAAGTTGATATATATTTTTTATATAATGTTTATAATAAAAATGATACCTCTTTTGGGGTAAAATCTAATTTCGTATTTTTGTAAGTTGAATTTAATAAAATGTTAGGTATATGGGAAAATTGAATCCAAAACAAGCTTTAAATCAGGCATATAGAAAAGTTTCTATAGAAACTTTGGATTTTGAACATTTTAAAAATACCTTACAATCACTGTTTGAAAACATTTCGGATGGCCAAAGAGAAGAAACTCAAAAAGAACATTTAAGGAATTTTTTGAGCGAAACTTTTTATAAAACTTATTATATAGCACCCGAAGGAGATATTGACTTGGCAGTCCGGTTGGATAAAACAGTAAAGTCAAATATTGGATTACTCATAGAAGTTAAAAGTACGACAAACAAGAACGAGATGGTTTCTGTTGATAACTTAAACAGAAAAGCTTTACAGGAACTTTTACTTTATTATTTAAGAGAGCGGATAACAAAGAAAAATACAGATATCAAATATTTGATAGCTACTAATATACATGAATTTTTCATTTTTGATGCGCATGAGTTTGAGAGGAAATTTTATCAAAATAAGGAATTGCGCCGAGAGTTTCAAGATTTTCAAGATAGAAGGAAGACAAGTACAAAAACGGACTTCTTCTATACAGAGATAGCATCAGTCTATATAGAAAAAGTAAAAGATGACCTTGAATATACCTATTTTAATTTACTTGACTATCAAAAGTATATACACGAAAAAAATACAGTGTCACGGAAACTTATTGAGCTTTATAAAATATTCAGTGACATTCATTTATTAAAGCTTCCATTTCAAAATGATAGTAACTCTCTGAACAAAAGCTTTTATAATGAGCTTTTACATATAATCGGCATTGAAGAAAAGAAAGAAAATAATAAAATAGTGATTGTTCGCAAGGCTGTAGGTAGACGAGACGAGGCTTCTTTGTTGGAAAATGCTATCAACCAACTAGATGCAGAAGATTGTTTGCGTAAGGTAAATGGGGTTTTGTATGGTAGCACACATGAAGAACGCTTATTCAATGTGGCTATGGAACTTTGCATCACTTGGATAAACCGTATTCTTTTTTTGAAACTGCTGGAAGCACAAATGCTGAAATATCATAATGGTAACTTGGCATATAAATTCCTTATCTCAACCAAAATACGTGATTACGATGATTTGAATACGCTTTTCTTTAAAGTCTTAGCTTGTGATATACCTCATCGGATTGAATCTGTGTCAAAGGATTTTGGGTATGTGCCTTATTTGAATAGTTCCCTTTTTGAAGTAACTGAACTTGAAAGTGATACTATAAAAATAAATAGTTTGTCGCAACGTGCAGAACTTCCGATATGGGAAAATAGTGTGTTGAAAGGTAAAAAACGAAATTTACAAGTAAATAAATTATCAACATTAGAGTATCTGTTTGCTTTTTTGGATGCTTATAATTTTTCGAGTGAAGGAAGTGAAGAAGTACAGGATGAAGCTAAGACTTTGATTAATGCATCGGTGTTGGGGCTTATCTTTGAGAAAATTAACGGACATAAAGATGGTTCGGTGTTTACTCCTGGATTTATAACTATGTTTATGTGTCGTGAAGCTATTACCCATACACTGCTGCAAAAGTTTAACGTACATTATAATTGGAATTGCGTTTCAATAACAGATTTATACAATAGGATTGAAGACATTGCAGAGGCAAACAAATTAATTAATAGCGTTAAGATATGTGATCCTGCTGTTGGATCGGGACATTTCCTCGTATCTGCATTGAATGAGATGATATGGATAAAATATGAGTTAGGTATTTTGGTTGATGCATATGGTAAACGGATAAAGAAATCAGAATATACTTTATCTATTGAAAATGATGAACTGATTGTTACTGATGCCGATAATAACCTATTTGTGTATAATCCACATAACGAGGAAAGCCGAAGGATGCAGGAAACGTTGTTCAATGAGAAAAAACGGATTATCGAAAATTGTCTTTTTGGAGTAGATATTAATCCTAACTCTGTAAAAATATGCCGCCTTCGCCTTTGGATAGAATTACTGAAAAATGCTTATTATACAGCGGAAAGTAGCTACTTTTATTTAGAAACTTTGCCCAATATTGATATTAACATCAAATGTGGCAATTCTCTTTTGCATCGTTTTAATTTGGATGAAAGTATAAAACAGGTATTGAAAGAATCGGGTACAACTATAGAGCAATACAAAAATGCGGTAGCTAAATATAAGAATGCTCAAAACAAGGGGGAGAAAAGAGATTTGGAAACGCTTATCACGGCTATTAAGTCAAAATTGAAAACTGAAATATCACAAAGAGACCCATTAATATTACGTCTAAAAAAACGGAAGGGGGAATTAATGGATTTACTAAAACAATTGGAATTGTTTGAATTTACTAAGAATGAGTTAAAGGAACGTGACAAGAGGATAACTACATTGAAAAAAGAAATCAAAACAGCAGAAGATCGGCTGGAGGAAATCCGTTCCAACAAAGTATATATGAGTGCATTTGAATGGAGAATAGAATTTCCTGAGGTATTGGATAATGAGGGGAATTTTATAGGATTTGATTTAATTATTGGGAACCCGCCTTATATTCAGCTACAGTCTATGTCTGAGAGTGCAGATGTGTTAGAGCGTATGGAATATAAAACATACACCCGTACAGGGGATATCTACTGTTTGTTTTATGAATTAGGCATGACTCTTCTTAAAACAAATGGTTATTTATGCTATATAACTTCCAATAAATGGATGAGGGCTGCGTATGGCAATGCTTTACGAAAATATTTTGCCCAAGAAACTAATCCTACGATGTTGATTGATTTTGCTGGAATAAAGATTTTTGGTTCGGCAACCGTAGATACAAATGTTCTTATGCTTCAGAAAACAACGAATTTACAAAGGACGTTTGTTTGTACATTGCAAGATAGGAATGACTTAAATAATTTGAGCGTTTTCGTGCAGCAAAGTGGGTCGTTTTGTAATTTTTCTAACAGCGATTGTTGGGTAATCTTATCGCCAATAGAACAAAGCATAAAGCGCAAGATCGAAGCTGTGGGTACGCCACTCAAAGATTGGGATATACAAATATATCGAGGTGTTCTTACTGGATATAATGAAGCTTTCATTATATCTACTGAAAAACGGAATGAAATTCTCGCGAACTGTCAAACAGAAGATGAATACAAAAAAACGGCTGAAATTATACGACCTATTCTGCGAGGCAGGGACATAAAACGTTACGGATATAATTGGGCTGGACTATGGCTGATTAATGTACACAATGGTATAAAGGGTAAGCTTGAACGCATTCATATCGAAAAGTATCCTTCTATAAAGGTTCATTTGGACCAATATTTAGATAAAATTTCAAAAAGAGTTGATAAAGGAGAAACACCCTATAATTTGCGTAACTGCGCTTATATGGAGGATTTTTTCAAGCCAAAAATAATATTCCAAGAAATTGTACAAAGTGGACAATTCTTTTTTGATGAAAAGGAAAATTTCTTATGTAATGATACAGGGCGAATCATTGTTGGTAAACATTTAAAGTTTCTTATTGCTATTTTAAATAGTTCTTTGTTTTTTTATGCAGTAAAGCATTTTTATGGTGGTGGCATATTGGGTGAAAATGGTGTTAGGATGAAACACACTTTCTTTCAATACTTTTCTTGTATAAGCCCTAATAATGAAATAGAGAGCCTTATAGAAGATTTGTTACAAAAATATGACCATTCTAAATACCAAAAATTAGATCTTATTATTTTGAAAAAGTATGGCCTAACTTCTGAAGAATGTGATTTAGTAATTACTGAATGTCAATGCTAAAATAAATAAGAATGTGTCAGACATGGGAAGCATTATATCTTACATAGTTTCATTTTTTAATATTACTTTCTATATATAAAATTTCTTCTTTAGAAAAACCGTAAGAAATAAATATAAAATCATCTGTTTCTTCTTTAGACAGATTAAGAGGAATAGTTATATTTTGGGGTATTGGAAATTTAGTAAGAGATTGTATATTAAGCATAATGTCTCCGGATCCCGTTGTATCACTATTTTTGTATATATAATAAGTCCCAACTTTGCTGCAGAGATAAGATAAAATAATTTCATTGTACTTTCCTGCTGAAATAAAGCTTGCAGGTGCTGTTAGGAATATGCCTGAATCAACTAATGCAAATGCCAGATTTCGACCAACTGCTTTCCAACATATTTTTGGCTTGAAAAAATCCTCCCAATACTTGGCCCCCCAACGTTGCATAGCATACCACTCATAACGTATTTCAGTTTCAGCTTTGTTACGTTTCGAAAGTGGGTCTTTATATTGCAGCATGTGATTATATACAGCTGGATATTGTTCTTTGAAAGCTTTTTCTGCTTTTTCAGAAGCACCTGTTATAGATTCCTCAAATTGATATGGAAAATGCCAAGGAATGTATATTAACCAAAGATTTGCCCAATTATATCCGTAACGTTTTATGTCCCTGCCTCGCAGAATAGGTCGTATAATTTCAGCTGTTCTTTTATATTCATCTTCTGTCTGACAATTGGTAAGGATTTCTTCTCTTTTGACTGTATCAATGATAAAGGCATCATTGTAGCCAGTTTTTATTCCGTAGTTAATTTGTATATCCCAATCTTTGAGTGGCGTACCCACAGCTTCGATCTTGCGCTTTATGCTTTGTTCTATTGGCGATAAGATTACCCAACAATCGCTGTTAGAAAAATTACAAAACGACCCACTTTGCTGCACGAAAACGCTCATTAATATTCTACTAAAAAATTTTTAATGTAACGAGCTAATGTATTTCTATCAACATGGCAAATTTTGGCTATTTTGCGTTGTGATACTTTTGCTTTTAATAATTCTTGTATAAGAGTTTTTTTATTATGTAGCTTATATTTTTCAGGAGAACTCTTTTTACCTTTCGGTCTTCCTAATATTATTCCTTCGGCTTTTTTTCTTGATAATGCTTCTTTGGTGCGTTGGCTAATTAAGTTACGTTCAATTTCAGCAGATAAGCCAAAAGCAAAAGCCAAGACTTTACTTTGAATATCTTCCCCTAAACGATAATTGTCTTTAATAGTCCAAACCTTACATTCCTTATTCATGCAAAGATTAAGGATTTCCATTATCATAAAAAGGTTTCTTCCAAGACGTGATAGTTCAGCACAGATGATAAGGTCGTTCTTTTGCACTTTTTTCAAGAGTTTTCCCAATTCCCTTTTATTGTAGGATTTAGTTCCACTAATGGTTTCTTCAATCCAGCCATCGATTTTCATTTTTTCACGTTCACAGAAATTACCGATTTCGAAACGTTGGTTTTCTACTGTCTGTTTATCGCTGCTTACTCTAATATATCCGTATATCATATAAAATTTATGTTTGTTCAATGAGAGATAAGCGGAATCCTTTATTATATAAAGGTAAATGGGTGAAACAGTATATAAACAAAGGAAGGATGATTGATTCTATTTTTCATTTTTATCTGTTATAGAATCGTTGTAGCAATGAAAATGTTGTAGATCTGTAAGGTATTGCAAATAAAAAAGGAGTTAAGAAAAACTTAACTCCTTTTATTTACCAGTCGGGGTGACTGGATTCGAACCAGCGACCACACGCCCCCCAGACGTGTACTCTAACCGGACTGAGCTACGCCCCGATTAATTGTGTTGCAAAAGTAATACTTTTTGTAATTCCTTCAAAATTTTATAATGTATTTTTTTGAGTGAAATTAGGTGCTCTGTTTTATCTTAATTGTAAATGAATAGGTTACATGTGAAATAATTCTCGATAGAGATCGAATGCAATTCCGATTTCACTTCTGTTGGCTGTTTGGTTTATTTTTACATCGCCGATGTCGGCCAGTAAAGTGAAATTTACCGCTTCGGAGTCATTTTTTTTATCGTGAGTCATGAGTTCGTATAAGTGGTCGTAATCATCACAGGTTATGGGAAAGGCTCCGTAATTTTCATAAACAAACCGGGCCAATTGACGTATGGTATCGATTGGAAATTGTACTTGAAAGTGAGAGATTAGTAATTCGCAAATCAGTCCCCAAGCAACAGCATAGCCGTGAGCGACAGGTTTCTTGCGTTCGTGGGAAAGACTCTCGAATGCGTGTCCGACGGTATGTCCCAGATTAAGCGATTTTCTGATATTTTTCTCGAAAGGATCGTTTTTTACGATTTCTTCTTTTACATTAACCGATTCTTTGATTAGTTGAAGCATTTGGTCGAGATCAGGCGTAGACAAATCTCCATCGAGCAGTTTGTTGTATATAGCCGGATTACTGATAAGCCCGTGTTTCAGCATTTCGGCATATCCCGATAGTAAGTTTTCACGGGACAGAGTAGCAAAGAAACGGGTTGAAATAATCACGGCAAGAGCCGGATTGAATGCTCCTATTTCATTTTTCAAACCGTTGAAATTGATTCCTGTTTTTCCTCCTACTGCTGCATCTATGGCTCCTAATAAAGTCGTAGGTATATTTATGTAGCGTATTCCCCGTTTGAAAGTAGATGCGGCAAATCCTCCCAAATCGGTAACCATACCTCCCCCGAGATTGATTAGGAAAGATTTACGGGTGGCATGTCGTGTACTAAGCTCGAGCCACACGGCGCATAAAGTATCGATATTTTTATGTGTATCGTCAGCCTCTATTGTTATGACCGTTGCGTCTTTTATCGCCTTACTGTCCCCGAGTAAAGGTAATGCGTATTGCCGGGTATTGGTGTCGGTAAGTACGAAGAGTTTGTCGTAATTGTATTGCGATAATGCTTCATCGACCGTTTTGTTTACATGCCGGGTAAATAAGATTGCTTGTGACATTCGTTTTCTTTTAAGTAATTAATGATTTTCAGAGTCTTTTATCGCGTTGAATAGTTCATCGAAATAATCGGCCAGTTTTTGCATCGAAGGCAATAATAAATCGGCTCCTGCATCGAGCAAAATCTGGTCGGATAGAGGTCCGGTATTTACGGCAACCGTAAATATGCCGGCTGCGACTCCGGCTTCTACCCCTAGTGGCGCGTTTTCAACTACAATTGCTTCAGATGCTGTTACACCTGCTTTTTTTAATCCCATAAGATAGGGTTCGGGGTTCGGTTTTCCGTGTTTTACATCGAATGCGGTAACCATATGGTTGGGGGTGAAAATTCCATGATAATCATGGTTGAGTTTTTCGAGTAACGAAACTTGTCCCGAACCTGTTACCAGGACCGGAGTAATTCCCTTTGACTTTACGTTTTCAAGAAAATCCAATGCTCCGGGCATCGGGGGAGCCGGGGGAAAGCGGCAGAAATTCTCTGTCTTTAACCGGTAAATGTCTTTTTTTTCTTGTTCGGTCGCTTTCCGGCCTTTTTCCCTTTCGAAAAGCAGGTTGATCGTAGAGGCTCCAGTACGTCCTTCATACATATAAAATTCATCTTCGGTACTGTTTATCCCTTGCGATTGCATCGTTACATACCATGATTTGGCATGATTTTTCATCGAATCGTATAAGACACCATCCATATCAATAAGTACAGCTTTTAATGATTTTATAGACTGAGAATGGCTGATGTTATACTTTTTAATAGCTTCTTTTATCATTATTCTACAGAAATTTCAATTACAAAATTACAAAGTAATCGGGATATACAGTTTTATTTTTCATTAAAAAGCCGTGATATTTATGTATTGTCTGTTGATTATGGCCTTCATTTTCGAGATTTACGCTTTTTTCGAAGTATCGAACCCATAAATTATACTACTTTTGTTTTTTCAATTGCGAATCTTACATTTATAATTTCATAGATATATATGGCTATGATAAAACGTTTTTGGAAAAGAACAGTTATCTTTTTCGTCGTTTATTTACCGATGATCTGTTTTTTATCGGCACAGGATAAAGCAAGTCTTGTCAATTGGCAATTAATGTATAACGATACGGTTGTTGGTACCGATGCGACACGTGCTCTCGAGTGGTTGAAGAAACATCGTAAACCATCTCGACAACCGATTATTGTCGGGGTAATCGATTCGGGAACCGATACTACACATACTTATCTCAAACCCTCGTTTTGGGTAAATATAAAGGAAATACCCGACGGAAAAGATAATGATGGCAACGGATATATAGACGACATACATGGATGGAATTTTCTCGGGGCTAAAAACGATACTTTCAATGTTGTTGAAGCCGGGGCTCAGGAGTTTAGGGAATTCAGAAGATTATATCCCAAGTATAAAGATTATCCGACCGATTCGGCGTCGTTGGCTAATGCTTCTGCCGAATACGAATACTATTTGAAAATGATGGAAGACTCACAGTCGGATGTGTTTTTTAAAATATTAGAACATGCAACTGGGGTCTTGCCTTCTTATGTATATATCGACAGTGTAGCTCGTGTGGAGTATCCCGATAGTAAATCTTTAACCGTCGCAGATGTTTTGAAGTTGAAAGTATCCGGTAATGATTTTTCAGAAGCAATGAAAACCGTGTCGGGAGATATTGCTGAAATGCAGTATAGTGGAAACTGGAACGATTTAATGAAGCAGATGAATTCGAGCTTGAAGGAAGCGCAAGAGTTTAAGAAAAATCTCGATAGCGGAACTGATTTAAGGCATCAGGTAGGAGATGATATAAATAATTCGGAAGACCGTTTTTACGGGAATACCGATCTTATGGCTGGCTTTTTCGACCATGGGACATTTGTGGGAGGAGTTATTGCTGCGCAAGAAAATGAAGGGAACGGTATGGTAGGAGTATATCCCGAAGCGCGAATAATGGCTATAAGGGCTATCCCGCGTGGCGATGAATATGACAAGGATGTGGCATCGGCAATCTATTATGCGGTGGATAATGGTGCTAAAGTAGTTAATATGAGTTTCGGTAAAATGATATCTCCTCATAAAGAGATGGTCGATGAGGCGTTAAGATATGCTGCTGATCATGATGTTTTGCTTATACAAGCTTCCGGAAATAATGGAATCGACAGGGATGAAATTCTGTTCTATCCGTACGGGACCGATATTAATGGTGCACGTTTGGGGAATATGCTTTGTGTGGGTGCTTCGGATGTAGAAGGTAATCCTTGTATTTTTTCGAACTACGGTAAAAAAACAGTCGATGTATTTGCTCCGGGAGCCGGTATATGGTCGATTGCACCGGATAACAGCTATGTTTCTTCTTCGGGAACGAGTGTAGCATCTCCGGTAGTTGCCGGTATAGCGGCTATGATACGTCATTATTTCCCGAAACTTACTGCTGTACAGGTTCGAGATATACTTATGGAGAGTGTCATAAAGATCGATCGGGAGGTTGTGAGTCCGGGTACGGGAGAAATAACCCGTTATAATGAACTTTGTGTGTCGGGGGGTATTGTAAACGCGATGAAAGCGGTAAAATTGGCAAATGGAATGTATAAAAAGGGACGTTGATCTCTTTTTTGCAAATCTCTCGTATCGTATTTTGTTGTCGTTATCGGGAATATATTTTATTTTTGACACAGAGAATAATTAATAAAGATGAAAAAAATCATTTGTCCGAAGTGTGATAATTACGTAACTTTTAATGAGGAAAGATACGAAAAGAAGAGTTCTTTATTTTTTGTATGTCCTCATTGCGGTAAGAAATTCAGCATAAAGGTAGGAGATATCGAGGAGGTTCCCGGTTCTGATTACGGACATATTACGGTGCTGGAAAATGCGTATGGTTACCGCCAGGAATTACCTCTTTTTCTGGGAGATAATATTATCGGTCGTCGTTCTAAAGGTACGGAAATACAAGTGCCGATTGAAAGCAGTGATGTAAGTATGGCCCGGCAGCATTGTGTAATCAACGTAAAATGCGGAAAATCCGAAATCCCGATTTACACGCTTCGGGATTTTCCCAGTGTAAGCGGAACTTTTTTGCGCCATGAATGTTTGGGTAAAAAGGAACGGGTAGTGCTCGCAAACGGAGATATCGTTACAATCGGAGCGACTACGTTTATCGTATATTTTTCCGATTCGGAAAATGAGAATTGAATTTGTTTATATTATAGAAATATGAGTAAGAATATTGTACTTTTCGATGGGGAAACGGCACATGCCGAGTTATTGCCTATTACTTTTACCCGTCCGGTAGCCGATATACGACTGGGAATATTTACTATACGGGAAAAATGGGAACGCTTGTTTCCCGGTGATTATTCTTATCTTACCGAAGATTATCTGGCATCGAAATTTCCAGCAAAGGAAGTTGATGAGACGTTTTATATTGCGGGAAATGTATGTCCCTCCCAGAGATTGGTGGAAGAGATAGAGGCTCTCGGTCACGGAGAATCGTTAGGATATCAAGGTACTTTTATCGCATTTAGAGGAACCCCCGAGGCGTTTCGTAACGGAGATTATGGGAATATGAGAGATGCAGATGCCGAGCCTTGTATGATTAACCATTTGTTCGATATTTTTCTGAAAAACGGAGAAGCTCTCGAAGCCGATTATTTGATGATAGCCCGTAATGAAAAGCCCGCTGTAATTAGTCCTACTAACCGTATTGTCGGAGATTTGTATTATCCTGACGGTACACCCAAGATATTTATAGAGAAAGGTGCAACTGTAGAATGTGCCGTACTGAATGTTTCTGAAGGTCCTGTATATATCGGGAAAGATGCCGAGGTTATGGAAGGATCGTGTATCCGGGCTCCATTTGCAGCCTGTGAGCATGCTGTGGTAAAAATGGGCACTAAGATTTATGGAGCTACTACTTTAGGACCGTATTGTAAGGTCGGAGGAGAATTGAGTAATGTCGTTATGCTGGCTTATTCGAATAAGGGGCATGACGGATTTTTGGGAAATGCCGTTATCGGTGAATGGTGTAATTTGGGTGCCGGTACAAATGCTTCGAATCTTAAAAATGATTATAGTGAGATTAAACTTTGGAATTATCCTTCCCGTCGTTTCCTTCGCACCGGTTTACAGTTTTGCGGCCTCATTATGGGAGATCATTCCAAAGCTGGTATTAACTGTATGTTCAATACCGCTACCGTATTGGGGGTAGGGGTAAACGTACACGGAGCCGGTTATCCACGTAATTTTGTTGCCTCTTTTAGTGAAGGAGGAACATCTGGATTTGCCGATGTGCAATTACCCAAATTTTACAGTATTGCCGAACGTATGATGGCTCGTCGCGGGAAAGTGCTTACCGATGAGGACAAGGCGATTTATGAGGCGATATATACGCAAGCCGAAAATTTGAAGTAATATAAAATGAAGGGAGAATATAGGCGGAATCTATACCTGATTTCGTTTATATTTTTCCGTTGTAAAAGATAGTTATTATTTCTTTAAAGGATACGGCATTTTTTATTTTTTCAATTAATTCGTTTATGTCACTTATGTCCGAATTATTTTTTATTTCATTTTGTAAAGATTCGGTTAAGTTTATCATGAATTGTTTGAAATAATCAAGGGAAATAAGCTCTGTTTCGTCGTTAAAAATATAATAGAACCTTATTATCTCTTCCGGACGGATATCTGCAGAAGGGGCAAATTGTGCTTTTTCGGCGGTTTCAACGGTAAAGACTTGTCCTTCAGAATCGATGATTTTAATTCCTTTATAGTCTTCTTCTTTAAATTCTTCGAAAGTACATTCGTCCATAATCATACCGTTATAAAGATCCGATTCTCTGGTAATTTTTAAAAAATTACGATTTGTAGAAAATTGTATGATGGGGAAATTCATTTTGGGCTGAGGCTGAAAAATGGTTTTTCTCTTTTTTTTCTTTTTCATACTTGCATATACTACCAGAAGAAATAATCCCGCTATAAGTAAGGCGATAAAAAAGTGAGCTAAATTTGAGGTTTCGCGATTATCTTCACTATCTATTGTTACAGATGGATAATTTTCTTCTGAATAAGTATCGTAACTGTTGTTTATATTTGCGGGATTTTCATCGATAGTGATTTCGTATATTCCGGTTGAATATGCTTTCCCGTCGAACATCGCCGTAATGGAAGGCATCTTATAAGTACCGGCTGTGTCGGCACTCACAAAAAACATATAACCGTAATCTTTCGAATCATCTACCCCTGATGTAAGCTTTACGGGATTAGAAGCGTCTCCATATAAGTCTCCCAAATCGATTTCCGGATCGTAATCGGGCCGTGCGTTGAAACGGATCGACAACATAAAATCTTTACCCGCTATAAGTTTTTGATCGCTTTGGTCAATCGGTTTGGCAGAGATTTTATGCTGCACCTGAGAAATATTTGTTTTTGGCCTGGGGGGAAGGACGATGATTTCTTTCGATTCGCTTTTATAATTTTTTCCGTTTATTCTTAAGGTGACTTCTGGTATTGAGTAAGTTCCCGGTTTATCGATGGTTGCAATATAGTAAGTTCCTGTAAAGGTAGCCGAGGTGAGCACACCGTTTATTGTGGTGGCGTGATCCTGCGTAATTGCATAGCCTTTTTTATTGAAAGAGAAAGGTTTTCTGCTATGGGGTATAGAAATAGATTCTGCTTTTTCGGTCGATACGTATCCGAATATAAATTGTTCGTTAACCCTGACCGACCGGTCGCATATCGTCATGATCTGTAAAGAGGGGTTGCCGGGATCGGGGCATTCCTGCCCAGTAGAAAATTGAGGAAGCGAAAATAAGAATAATAAAAGAATAATTTTTAATTTGTTCCTTTTAAGTACGGGATCGTAAGGCTTCATAATTGATTGAATATATTTAATAATAATGTAAATATACGAATAAACCGTTATGTTGATCCTATATATTCATAAAAATACCCTGCCTGTATTGTTTGGGCAGGGTATGTATAGGTTGGTCATGTAGTGTTATTTTTTCATGAGTTTGTGGTAACGGAGTTGTTTCAGGTTATGGGCCGCTTCTTTTTTATTAACAGGATATGCTTTGCGGAAAAACCGTTCGGCTTTCTCATAATTCCCTTCCATCATATACAATACTCCGAGATTGTTCCATGCTTGTGGATTTTCGGTATATTTATCGAGATAACGATGTGCCTGCGACAAATTGTTTTTTAAGATTTCTACGGCACCTGCATTTATATTGGCAATTGGGTCGAGTGGATAATTATGTACAGCGATATCGAATACATCATTAAATTCTTTACTTCCTGTCGGATAAGTATTGGCCACAAGGAACATTTCATTGAGGCTCATTTGGGAGGGAGCCGTTTTCAATATCTCTATCCCTTCGGTTACAGAGAATGCTTTTATCGTATAATTAAGTGTATATTCTACACGTCTGAGTCTCGTATAATATTTATCGAGTAGCATCCGATAGTCAGAACCTTTAAATAAGTTTTTTATTTGAGCATTTTTTGTACTTCCTGTAACCGAGGAGTCGATAATATCGAGTAAGGCTTCCTTGTATCTCGAATTCGAGGCTATAATTTCTTTTTTCAGTCCTTCCCAGTCTTCTCCTTTCCAGCTTACGTTGAATATGCCGGAATTTAGGTTATAGTTTGTTTGTAAGTATTTCTGTAGAGCAAAAGACCGGTCTTTCGATAAGCGCTCGTTCAGAATGGAAGGGCCTTCGGGAGAAGCAAAGCCAGTAAGGTCGATAGAAGTAATAGCAGCATACCGGTTATCTTTTATTTCATTGATCATGTTCCGTATTTTTTGCAATTCTTCCGGATTTTTGCTGAATGACGGTAATACGACCGATTTTCCGGTAGGAAAATCGAGATAAGCTTTTCCTTCGAATTTCCTCGATTTTACAGTTTCAACGGGAGGGGTGATGTAAGCGACTAGCGGAGGTTCGAGCGGTAGCCGTATTTGGGATAATAGTTGAATAATAAATTCTGCTTTTTTACAATCGGCACAACCTGAAAGTTCTTCTTTGAGGAAAATCCCGGAATTTTCCATCCAAGGCTGATAAGGAAGTGTATAGGAATAATGTATGTTCCGGGGCGTATCCTTTCCGATACGGATCATAAAAAACGGTTTGGGTATTTGATTACCGAAAGTTTCGCTTCTTTGTATGGCTTTGTATTTATTTTTACCGGACAGAAAAACAAGTGGTAGTTCGAGTTCTTGTCCCTTTGAGTGAACGATTGGAGTGAGTATAAGTCCGTCACGTGATTTTATATCGATTCCGGAAAGGTCTATATCGAGTGTTATATACAGTGAGTTCCCGGTACATTCGGCTTTTGTTTCAGTAATTTTTATCCCATAATTGCTGTATGTTTGTGCATTACTTTGTGTGCTGAATATGCCGAATAACAGGGAGATAATATATAGAGTTGTTATTTTCATAGCTGTAATTTATTAGATGATGTATATAAAAGATAAAGCCAGTTTTGTGGGGCCGAAATAATTTTTGTGTCCATTTCCGAGTTTATTTCCGCAATTACCACGGGGATAACGGTCATATTTTATATACATATATCCTACTCCGATACTTGCTTCAATTCCCCAGTGGCTGCTAAGTATCCACTGGTATCCGTAGGCGATGCCGCCACCGTACATATTCCCTTGATACCGATGTTCTCCCAGTCCTTTATAAAGTTTGAACGGTATTTTAATTCCTCCTATATTATAACCTCCGGCAATAGCATGGAGCCCGATAAACGAACCGTTGAATGTTTCGCAAAACCACCAACGGAATTCAGGTTGTATAAGCCAGTGTTTAAATTGTTTACGGTTTGCAAACTTCCAGGGGTTATAATTGCCCGAAATATCAAGAGTGGTTTTGGGGTCGAATGCGATTTCTACACCAAGGTTGAGCGTCGTCGTAGCATCATAAAAAATATTACTTTTTATGCCAACAGTTTGGCTGTAAGTTATGGCAGGCAACAGTGTCAGCATGAATATGATCAGGTATTTGTTCATAAAATGATTTTATTTTAAATTATCGATTCAGTCGGTGAGGTATTTAATAAAAGAGGTTGTAGTTGTTGCTATTTTATGTCTTTATGGTAGTGGAATTCCTTTTTTATTGTAATTGACGGTAGTGGCTGTTATTTTATTTTGTTTTATGATTATTTCGATTTCTGATGGAGTAAATACGGATGATCTGTTCGTTTCGTTTCCTATAATGTTTATTAAGGTCGCTTCGACACACGTTTTTTCGATATTTGCATCTTTTAGTGTATAGTTCATAACATAAAGAAACCAAGATTGGGTATAATAATATAAACAGAAACAATATAATTATGTTTACTCTGAATTTATATTGTTGAAATGTTGTGAACTTGAAATCTTATGTTGTTTTTTGAGCAAGAGTAACCAGGAGAATAGGAGTGAAACTGTTGTGAACGATCGAAAATCTAATTTTTTCAGAAAGATTTAAATTATTTCGTCTAAAAAGACATAATAATATCGCTTTTCAGACGTTTTTTTAGAGAAATATATATCTTATATTGCAAGTATTTCATTATTTTTGTTTTCGTTTATAGGATATATATATGTATAGCGAAAAAAGAGTATTTATTTTTACTATAATCGAAAGTTCACATCTTCTTCTCATACAGTTTTGAGTTTCGTGTTTTGAGAAAGATCGTATTATGCTGGATTGACTATATAATTTAATATAAGAATTTAGACCTATTTGATTAAATGAAACCCATGAAATTATTTGACGCAAAAAAAAATCCACTCGGAGAATTTTTGGCGCAACGTATCCGAAAAATCGTAATTTGTTCGGCATTGTTGTTACCGTTGAGCCTAATTGTAAGTTGTTCTGACGATGATAAAAAGAATGACGCACCGACTTCTTATCCTTATTCGGTAGGAGTGAGTGATAAGAATCAGAATATGCCTTCGGGCGGTATGATAACTTCTGAATTCTCAGATTCTCCTTCAGGATCTGACATCAGTAAGATTGTCGACAATGATGTGAGTACTAAGTTTGTGACTTATCACAGTAGCTTTTATATAAAATGGGCCGGTAGTAAAAAAATGGCGATTAATTATTATACGCTGACTTCTGCTGCAGATGCTCCTGATAGAGACCCCAAATCATGGACGCTTTCGGGGTCGAAAGATAATTCTACCTGGACGGTTATCGATACCCGTGAAAATCAGACTTTCTCGAAAAGAGGTCAAAAGAATGAATATCAGTTTAATAATAATGAAGCTTATTATTATTACAGGCTTGATGTAAAGAGTAATAATGGTGGTTCGGCGACACAAATCGCAGAATGGACGATGGCCGGTACACAGATCGATATCGACGATCTGATGCAATATGCCTCTGGTAGTTCTCATAGTAATATAACGCCAATGGGTATTCATTATGAAAACCGGCATGTTACAACCGATGAAGATCGTGTATGGTTGAAGACTGCTTCGAATGAGCCTGTCATTCCCTCATCGGTAGGCGGTGGCCGGATGAAAGAATTTGATGTAACTCTTTATCCCTTTGGTAAACCGATACCTGCTGATGTTAACCAACATGGTATCGGAGACTGTTCCGCTCTTGCCGTTTTTGCATCTATGACGTATCTCTATCCCGATTTTATTGAAACTTTAATCAGAGATAATGGGGATAAAACGTATACGGTATCTATGTTTGACCCACAGGGAAAACGGGTAGAAGTTACGGTAACCTCTAAATTTATCGCCGAAGATAACGGTACGATTAAGGCTGTATCGGGTAAAAATAATAAAGCGACTTGGGCGACAGTTCTTGAGAAAGCAATTATGAAATATAATGCCATATATAAAGTTCAAGAGGATATCGGTGGTATCGGTAGTGAAATCGTTGCTCCGCTTTTTACGGGTAACGGTGATAGTTTTGCATTCTATCCAGGAAAATTAACCTCGGATCAGTTAGCCCGTGCTGCGGTTATATCGCTTAAACAAGGAAAACTTGTTGTCGGTGGATTTAACCGGGGAGGTATAAAGATAGAGAATTTCGAGACAGTAACAGCTCATGCATTTACCGTAATGCATCCTTCCGATCCCACAGCTTTGTTTGCAATGCGCAATCCATGGGGATGGAGTCCGAATGATAATGGCTATAAACTGGATGGTGTCGGAAATATTCCCGACGATGGTGTCGTTCCTGGTACAATCGATTTCCGCATAATGGACCCGGGTATCGCAGCACAATCGGGTAATCTTGTAACGGTACCTTATACGCCACCCTCGTATAGTGTAGCTCCTGATTATAGGCGTGTAGCAAGTTATATTTTGAGACAGGTAGGATTATAAAAAATAATATTTACCGTTGTTCTAAAAGACCGTAAGGATTAAGCATATCTTTGCGGTCTTTTTTATTGAATACGATTCATATTATTTGTTTTTGTATGGAAGGAGAATAAATGTAATGTTGTTATAGTATATTTCTGTTTAAATAGTTTTAATGGGTTATTACTACCCCGTTTTTAATACCTGAAGAATTATTTGAGTTGATTGTGTCAGGTATTTTTTTTATTTTTTCAGATTCACTTTATTGGTAATAGATTTTCAGAAGCGATTTGAAATAAAAAAAAGGGAAGACATTATGACCTTCCCTTCAAAAATTTTGACGGAATATTACCATCTGCGGTTTGTGCCGCCGTTATATCCGTTACGGCTATTGTATCCACTACTGTTTCGTTCGGTTTTAGGGCGGGCTACGTTTACATTAATCGTTTTGCCTTCGAATTCAGATTCGTTCAGTTTCGAAATAGCGTTTTGACCTTCTTCTTCGCTGCTCATTTCTATAAATCCGAATCCACGGGATTTTCCGGTGTCTCTATCGGTAATAATTTTTGAAGAGGTTACTTCTCCGTATTCTGAAAATAATCCTCCTAAGCTTTCATCTGTTGTGTTGAAGCTTAAATTTGACACATAAATGTTCATTTTTATAATTATAAAATGGTTAATATTGATCATTTTAATCTATAAGTACGATCCTGACGGCATTAATGCCTTTCGGACCGGCTTCCAGTTCAAAACTGACCTTGTTTCCTTCTGTAATTGAATCGGGAGCATTACTGATATGAAAAAAATATTTTTCATTTGTATGACTGTCCCGGATAAATCCGTAACCTTTTTCCGGATTAAAAAAATCTATTTTCCCCTTTTGTATAACTTCTTCGACTTCTCCTTTTTTAGGAGTCGAAATAGCAATGTCTTCAACATTTATTTCCCGGCTGTTTTGTATTTCGGGAGGGGTATCGGTAATGACGCCGTTTTCATCTACGTAAGCTATCATATCTTCTAATGATCCGCTTCCGGCCGTCGCTTTACGTTCTTCTTTGCGTTTTTGCTTTTCTAATCTTTTACTTTGTTTCTTTTTTTGTAATTCTCTTTTGTTGAATGATACAGCCATAGGCGTAATTTATTTTTTAAGTTTTTTCGGTTAAACCGATATTGTATTTAATTTTTTTCCAGTTAGTTTTTGTATGCTTTTCAGCATCGTATTTTCTTCCTGTGAACAAAAAGACATGGCTACTCCGCTGTTTCCTGCACGTCCCGTACGACCGATACGGTGTACGTATGTTTCTGCTATATCGGGTAAATCGTAATTGATGACAATTTCGAGATTGGCGATGTCGATTCCTCTTGCTGCAATATCTGTTGCTATAATGACGCGTGTTTTTCCTGTTTTGAAGTTAGATAATGCCCGTTGGCGTGCTACTTGTGTTTTATTACCGTGAATAGCTTCACAGCCGATGCCTTGTTTGTTTAATGTACGGGCAATTTTGTCTGCTCCGTGTTTGGTACGTGAAAAAACCAACACTGTTTTTTCTTCCTCTTTTTCGAGGATATTCAATAGTAATTTACTTTTCTGGGGCTTTTCTACAAAAAATAAACGTTGTTCGATCGTATCAACGACTGAAGATACGGGAGCGACTTCTACTTTTACGGGATCTTTTAGGATAGAATTAGACAGTTTGGCTATGGCTTGCGGCATTGTTGCCGAAAAAAACAACGTCTGTCTTTGATTAGGTAAAAGCGGTAATAACCGTTTTATATCGTGTATGAAACCCATATCGAGCATACGATCAGCTTCGTCGAGAACAAAATGCCGGATATGATTTAAAGTAATATACTTCTGATTAATCAAGTCGAGTAAACGTCCGGGTGTGGCGATGAGGATGTCGATACCCCGTTTTAAACTTTCTACTTGCTGTCTTTGATTCACTCCTCCGAAGATTACCGTATGGCGTAATGTCGTATATCGGGTATAATCTTTGAAACACTCGTCGATTTGTATCGCCAGTTCCCGAGTAGGAGTGATAATCAATGCTTTTATTTCCCTTCTTTTACTGGGAGACTGTTGTTCGAGTTGTTGTATAATCGGTATGGCGAAAGCGGCTGTTTTGCCTGTTCCTGTTTGTGCGATGCCCAGCAAGTCATGTCCTTTAAGAGCGATAGGAATTGCCTTTTCCTGAATGGGAGTAGGCCTTTCGTAATTTTTACTGGTTAGAGCTTTTAATATCGGCTCTGATATGTTTAATTCTTTAAATGTCATAAAATGGTTCCTGCCTTAAAGGCAGTTTTGTATTTGATAATTAATAATAGGTATAAAGAAATACCTTGTGAGAGGTTGGAAGGTATGATCTGCGATATAAAATAGAATGGTAGTATTTATTATAATCTGTTTAGTTTTGACTTTGCAATTATAAATTCATTCATTAAAGTCTCCATTACCTCTTTTACGCTGCTTATTTTCTGAGCCAGATAAGCGTTGGCTCCGGCAAAAGCGTATCCCTTTTTCATGTTTCCTCGGGCGGCATTGTACAAGGCTTTTATAATACAATAAGGGCTTTTAGTGTAATCACAGGTTTTAATGCAATGAAACGAACAGTTTCTCGGTATTTCATTCCCTTCGTTTACTCGAAGTATAAACTCACCGTTAAATGCTCGGCCAGGCATACCCACAGGGCTTTCTATAATCATTGTATCATTTTTGTTTGAATCGATATACACTTGCTTGAAGGCTTGTGCGGCATCGCATTCATAAGTCGGTACAAAAATACTTCCCATCTGAACGGCTGTGGCGCCCAGTTCCATAAATCGAAGCATGTCTTTTCCGGTGGCAATACCTCCGGCGGCAACTACTGGAATTTCTTTTTTATCACTGTATTCTGATACAATGGCGACTATTTCAGGAATCAGATGCTCGAGTGAGTGACTATCGTCTTCAATCTGGTCTTTTTTAAATCCCAAATGGCCTCCTGCTTTAGGTCCTTCTACGACGATCATATCCGGCAGATAATTATAAGTGGATTTCCATTTTTCGCAAATAACTTTGGCTGCTCGTGCAGAGGAAACAATGGGGGCCAATAGGGTTTTGCTATTGGGAGTAAGGTAAGACGGAAGGTCGAGAGGGAGTCCGGCTCCGGCAAAAATTATATCGGTTTTTTCGGCAATTGCGGTTTTAACCATGTCTGCGAAGTTCGATAAGGCTACCATAATATTAACCCCGATTACTCCTTTGCTTTTTTCTCTTGCCTTGCGCATTTCTTCTTTTAATCCCCAGATGCAGTTTTGGAGATAATTTCCGGAAGATTGTTTATAGAGCAATCCCAGTCCGGCACACGATATTACACCTATACCTCCTTCGTTGGCGACAGCCGAAGCTAATCCCGAAAGAGAAATACCTACACCCATACCTCCTTGGATAATAGGTAATTTGATTTCTTTGTTTCCGATAAAAAATGATTTCATTATAATTTTAAAATGTGTCACGAAAATTGTGATACACATTTCGCGACGGGTTTAGCAAACAAAGAAATTGATTTTGATGTCGATTTTGACGATGGGAAGGTCCGCAAAACAAAAGCGGAGCAAAACATTGCTAAGAAGGATTCAATACAAATTTAATTGTTCAGGTGACAAAGGTAAGCAATTAATTCGGAAGTTTTTCATAATCGGCCCATTTTATCCGGTTAAAAACTTTTAGATTTTGAATAAAAAGGTGCCAGATTAATATTTAGTATGCTGATATATAGTTATTTGCGTTGTGTCGAGAAAAAGATATACTTAAAATTAATGTATGATTTTTTATTATTTGTATAAGTATTTTGTATGAGTATATGTAAGATAATGGTAGATTCTGAAGAATAATTAACTTTGAAAAAATTATTGATGCGTGATGCAAGATTTTGATAGATATACCAAACAAGTTAATATTGTTATCGACTATATTGATGCCAATATAGACAAAAAATTAGATGTACAGACATTGGCACGGTTAACCAGTTTATCTTCGTATCATTTTCATAGAATATTTTCTTCGATGATGGGCGAATCGTTAGCCAAATACGTGATGCGAAGAAGACTTGAGCTTGCTGCGATCGATTTGGGATGTGATCCGTTGAAACCCATTATGAATATAGCTTTTGAAGTCGGATTTAATTCGGTGAATGTATTTTGTCGCAATTTTAGGAGACATTTTGGAGTGACAGCCGAAGATTATCGACGCAAAATAAGACAGGAATACAGCAAGAATCGTCAATTAGAACACAAAATCAATCCTTCTCAGCGTACATACTCTCACTATTTTTGTCAGCGTAAAATACTAAAAATAGGAGATAAAAGTATGAATTGTAATTTCGAAATTAAACATTTAGAAGCTACACATGTAGTGTATTGCCGCCATTATGGAGCCTATACCAATATGCAACAGGCATTTGAAAAACTAATGAAATGGGCATATCCCAGAGGTTTGGTTGCTTCTCCGGATTTTAAAATGGCAGCCATTTATCATGATAATCCTCATGTAACCGAAGAAGAAAAACTGATTTCTGATGCTTGCCTGATTGTAAAAGAACCTATAAAAACAAATGGTGAAATTAGTGCTTATACCTTGCAAAGCGGGAAGTATGCGGTAGGACGGTTTGAAATATCTTGGGATGAATTTCAGACGGCTTGGCAATGTATGTATATGTTGGTTGAAAAACATGGTTGCCAATGTTGTGGATTGCCTTTTGAGGTGTATCAGAACAATAGCGAAGAACATCCCGAAAAGAAATGGATAATAGATATATGTATCCCTGTTGTTGCTAAGTGAAAAATAAGAATAAACAGAGGATATTCCCATAAATAATGGTTGTATTCTTTGTTTAGGCTTATTTATTATTTGCGATATTGGTGAGACTTTTTCGCCATTCGTTTTATTCCCATGAATAAGTTTGGAAGAGATGTTCTGAAACGTTTTAAAAGATAGGTGAAATAAAAATAATCCCGATAATTAGTGATTATCGGGATTATTTTATTTTCAGTCTTTTGATGTGGTGTATTGCTGCAATTGCACACTCGATTTTACCTTCTTTACACTAGTTCGAATGCTAAATAGCAAGTTTGCATGGGTATCGCATTCTTCGCTGATTATATTGTCTATATCGTTTTTTTTAGATCATTTATCTGGCTGATTCTGCTTCTTTTGTTGTTTTCTATATTTTTCTTATTTTCAATTATGGTTATCTTATTTAACTTTATCAATCTTTATATCCAGTTCTTTTCCCTCTTTCATGATGCCGTGCATTTTCCGGTAGTCCACTTTCAAAGGTGAACGGCGGGAAATGCGGCGGGTACGGACACCTTTGCCGTCGAGATTAAGAATAATAGAGTGATAAAGCTTGGCACCAGGACGACAGATGATGGCATAATAACTGACGGATTGGAACTCGTTTCCTTCGGGGATCTGTTTCTTCATTTTCTCGATGTTAGAGAGTATAAAGGGTCGCTCGGTGTTGAAATTGATTCGCCGGGCATTGTCGAATGTAAATTTGTGAATGGTACGAGGCGAATTCGGCTTGATTTGTGGTTCGGGCGAACCGTAACTGCGGTGTACCGTATATTCATAGCATGTATCGTTTCTCCCTATTAAACTTAGACTGACCATAGAAAGATGATTACTACCATCGTCATCATACCAATGCAACTCATAGGGTTTGTATTGCGAGGTGTCTATACGAGCGATATAGTTGGAAATAATGTTCAGTGACTCTTCTGTATCCATTGTTCCGGATGTGCTTCCGCAACCGGCCAGTAAGAATAATAACAGAGTGAGTAGTGGTAGAGGGAGAATATTCATATTTTTCTTTTGTTTTATTCGTTTCATCTTTTCTTAAATTTGATTACTATTGCTTACATAAATACCATCATTCCAATCCCGCCAAGAATAAAAATGATCGATGTAATTATCATTCCTATTCTCAATCCTTTATCGCCAAACAGGTCGTATAGAAAAAGTAGAAAATTAAATCCCTTGTTGCGTTGTCCTGTCATATCGAAAACCCACTCCCATCGGCGAATGGCCCCGATAAGAAGTAAAACGCCCAGTGCGATAATTATTAAACCTCCATTTGTGGAGGTAATATCAGTGAAAAAATCCGGTTCTTTTTCCATTATACTAAATATATTTTAATAGCTGTTTTATATTACTTTTTGCACATCGTTCTGATTATGTTCTCAAATTTATTAAATTCGCTTCCCGATAGGGTAATCACATCTGCCAGACCCACAAATTGGGAATTGGAGTCGAATGTGGTAAGCAGGCAATAAATCTCTTGCCCTTTTACATCTTCCTCAAAATGTATTTGTATAGGAGCACTGTCTGCACTCTGCAGATCTGCCAAATATGCGAAGTCCTTATTGATAAAAGCATCGACAATAGGTTCTGCTTCGTCTTTACTGCACATAAATTTTTTCAATCCCAGTTTTTCTATTTTGCCGCCACTGTTAATATTTACCATGTCAGAACTACACATATATCCTTTGAAAGCAAAGACTATCATTACTATAATCCCCCCTGTACGTACCCAAAAATCAGATATAGGAATTAAATCGGGAAACACTATGACGGCTATTGAAGTGATGGCTATCGCATAGAACAATTTCGACTTTAGTTTCTCGTCTACATGTTTAAACTTAGCAGGGTTTGCTGCATAAAATTCTCCCAGATAAGATGGAAATTGATTTTTGTTAGTTTCCATTTTTTTTAATATTTATCCTCACGAAATTATATTTATGTGAAGGTGATTAATTATTATTTATAACTTTCATTACCGGCCGCTTTTTGAGGAAGCTGGTTGTTTTAAATTTTTGCACCGCCTCGCCGGTAGAACACAACGGCAAGGCGGTGGCTATGGGGGCCAAATTCAGTGTGGGGCTCCTTAACGTAGGCGATATTTGTCACAACCTATCTTATGTACATAAGGCAAAAGAGGAGAGTTGATAAAAATCTTTCTCTGTTTATAAATATCTATTTGAGGACTATTTGGATGTTGCGCTCATAAACGATTCTTTCGCCTTTTTCTTACATTATGTGACACGTCTTGGATTATCCGATATAAAATTCAGAAGGAATCAGTTTGAAGTCTACAAACTGGTTTTCTACTGGAGCCGATTTAAGCAAGAAAGGCACTATCCTGTCGGAAGGCAACGCCTTGCGGGGTAGATCGCTTTGTTTATCGAATTCATAAGTGGCACACCATGCATCGGCATCACCACAAACGCTACTTCCGATACGAAAACAGAAAGCACTGGATTCATCACGCAATGTTTCTATCAGCTTACGACAATCATCGGGTAAACGGTCTGCGTCTTGCAGTTCATAGATTGTTTCTGCGGTTTTTTTCAGCCATTCGCTGTTACGTATATGCTTTTCATCAAGAGCGAAAACAAATACCGCCGGATAATGCTCGTTGTTGCCGGGGAGCCATAAGGCTGTGTTAGCTTGTACCACGGCAGCATATATGAGTGGTGCTTCCGTATATTTCTTTTGCCAACGATCTTTGAATAACCAAGGGGGACTGCCGGCTGTCGCTTTGAAAAACGGAGTATCCATACTTCTGGGGATCCGGGTGTAAGAATCCAGTTTATCGAGAGCTATGGGATTCTGGAACGCAGCCCGTGTTTCTTCCCATTCTTGTTTGGCTTTTTCTTCTATCTTTTGTTGTTCAGCCCGCTTAGCCCGCAGTTCAGTTACATCGCAACCTTGTGTTTCCAGTTGCTTGATCTCTTCTT
The DNA here is from genome assembly GCF_024330105.1 of Coprobacter tertius. Classification (NCBI taxonomy): domain Bacteria; kingdom Pseudomonadati; phylum Bacteroidota; class Bacteroidia; order Bacteroidales; family Barnesiellaceae; genus Coprobacter; species Coprobacter tertius. The sequence continues at coordinate 12,087 of NZ_JANDHW010000008.1, read as the reverse complement.
CTGTCATTTGGTTTTCCCAGTCAGATACTGGATTTGTAAATAGCTTCATACTTTCAATTTTTTAATGTTGATATTATTTTTCCCAATTCACCAGTTTCCAGGGTGATTCTTCATTCTCCAGCAATAGTGTAACTATTTCATGAGCTGATTCACAGTCTTGTGGTTCACCGTGCCATATGCCTCGTCCTATCACGAAACTCCGACCGTATTCTTCCCATGACGAAAAATATTTTTGAGCGGTATCTGCTGTTATCTGCATCACCTGCCACATTTCATCTTCATTGATATAATCACAAAGGTATGCCCAACGGCCTAAATTCACGGCACGTACCAGATCCCATGCAACGGTGCTCTGAGGTAATTTCCCGACAGGACACCAGCCGTTCTTTAATATGCTTTCTACGATCAGGCACGCATCTCCCATTTTGTTTTCTTCATCATAGCGTTCCTCTGCAGGTATATTTTCCACTCCCCGTTTATGAATGTCCGCTAATACGTTGTCTGCTTCGGCATGAACTCCTTCCTCGAGCAACCATTTTACAATTTCCGCCGTACTTTTATGGTCTGTCACATCCCACCATTCTTTGAGTATGTATTTAATAGTGTCACTGTCGCTTTCGCAGTCGATGGTGTCTATTTTTTCATCATTATATACTAACAGAGGTGCTCCAAAAGCCAGCAAACGGAGTTGTTCTTTGTTCAGTTTTCCCTCGTTGGATCTGTTGATTGTCCACTCTTCATCAAATTCATTCATATTATTAAGATCCTGTGCCACCTGATGGGCATATTCCATTGACTGGCTTGCTATAGTCTCTATGTCAATTCCTGCGGCTTTCATAATTGCCGCTTGTTGTGCCTGTATTTCATCGATATTGGAAACATCGGTTTTCATTTGAGCCATAATTTGTTCCTGCATATTTCCCATATCCGGCATTTGTAGTCCCGGAATGCTTCCGTATATTGCCTGTGCTTGTTCTATTGCTTCTTTTACTGCAGCTTCTTGTGCGGTTTTTACCATTTCCTCGAGATTTTGAGGTGTTTCTTTTTGTTTTGACATATAATTGAAGTATTAATAATATTAAATGTTTATAAGCTATCCTTCGGCTCCTGCCATTAACAGGATTTCTACAATTTCGTTATAGCCGCGTTCACTGGCATAATATAAAGCCGTATGCTGGAAGTTATCCGCCAGATTCACGTTAGTAAGATGTTCTACAAGTACCCCGACAAATTCATTATTACCTTCTTTTGCAGCAAGAATGAGAGGAGTCTCTCCTTTTTCATTTTGAGCATCGATTTGTGCTCCGGCTTTCATCAGAGCCTGACCGATGAACTTATTGCCCGACCATGCGGCAAAGTGTAGTGGTCTGGTTCCGTTTAAAAGGGCTTTATCCACATCTGCACCTGCATCTATCAGTAGTTTAGCAACCATGAGATTTCCTTTCATACAGGCTATAATCAGAGGGGTTTCTCCGTCATCATTCGTTGTATCCAGCATGCCGGCTGTAGTGGCAAGCAAGGTGCGGATAATTTCACCCTGTCCGTTATATACAGCCTGGTGGAGAGGCGTATTGCCCTGTGAGTCACTAATGCCTTCCACAGAAAGACGAGTGACAACCTCTCTCAATCCATGTGCGGTGGCGTAGTCTATCGCTTTGTGCCCAGAACTGTCTGTAAGTTCCGTGTCTGCGCCTTGGTCTATCAGAAATAAAGCCGCATCGGTTCGCCTGTTGTCGAGGAGGCGGATTAGCGGTGAACGCCCTTCATTATCTGTAGCATTCGGGTCTGCTCCATATTGAACGAGTTTTCCGATAATCTCCTTGTTGCCATTCTTGGCGGCTGCATGTAACGGGGTTTCTGAAACGTTGTTTATAACCGAAATGTCGGCATTGCTGTCAAGGAGGAGATTAACGATATCTCTAAAACCTTTGAGGCAGGCATAATGCAACGGAGTATTACCTTCTGCATCACGCTTGTTCACGTCAATCCCTCCTTTTTTCAGAAATATTCCGATAATGCTTTTCTGTCCGTTACGGCAGGCATTGAGAAATGTCAGATTGTTGTCCATATGCTTTTTATAAGTTTTTCAATAGGAATTTCACTAATGCTTCATTGTTTTTAGCCGTCGCTATATCTATGGCTGTAAGGCCTTCATTGTTCACGGCATCGACATCAGGAAGAACGAAGTCAAGCAGAATCTCTGTTGCTTTTTTTGATTCTGTTTCATTACATCCTGCCGCTATGTAATGCAGCAGGGTGTTGCCCCAGTTGTCTTTCCCGGACGAATCAGCTCCAGCTTCAAGCAGTATTTCAAGGATCTCTGCCTCGTCACTACCGCAATGTTTCAGCCCGTATGGATAAGAGCGTGGCAGGGTCGGCAGGATCGGAATATAGCCATCCCAATAGCGTCCACCGTACAAAATCATCAGAGGTGTCTGTCCGCATAAATTAACAATATTTGTTTCCGCTCCGTTTTTTAGAAGATATTGAATGGCAGCTTTTCCCGGTCCGCCACTGACGTAACTGCACGCAAATGAAAGTGCGGTATTTCCTGCCTTATCAACGGAAAGTTCATGATTCCAGCCACATTGCGTCATTAGTTCCAGGATACGTAGATACTGCTCTTCATTTCCTGACGACTTATTATTTCCTACCCATACAGCAAAAGCTGTTCGCTCATCGGGCATACGATAGTCAGGATCAGCTCCGGCATTGAGAATCATCTCTGCTGCTTCGAAATTGGAGCTTGCAAGGGCGCAGGATAACGGAGATATTCTTCCGAATAAGTGGGACATATTCTCATGTTCGCAGGAGGTCTGTAATTCTACTCCCAAACGTAGTAGTGCGTCCAGTGCTGTTCTGTTTTTATAGAACAGTGCCTGAAAGATATCCATACCACCTGCTTGGGCGTACAGTTCATTTTTTTCAGGATCATTTCCGGAAAGTAGGGAGCCGACTTTCGTTGCATAGCCTCCTTCTATGGCAAGATCAAGAGCGGTTTTTCCGGTATCGGATTTATCCTCCGGATCTATTGATGCGCTTTCCAGCAGTTTCTTTGCCAGTTTAAAAATAGATTCTTCCTGTTTTTGTAATATGATGAGTTTTTTTTGAGTCTCATCTATCTTTTTTTGAGGATACTTACCATCTGTCACGTAGGCTATATATTCTTCGGTTCTGCATATTTCAGAGGATATGTCTCCCGCTATCCTTCCGGTCAAATGCAGAACATTTTCTCCATTCATATCTGTAGAGTCAATCTTCGAACCGGAATCCACGATCACTTCAGCCATGCTGAAGTGTCTGTTTCTGACAGCCTCTATCAGAGCCGTTGTTTTTTCTGCCGAACGGGGAACACTGGCTCCGGCTGCAAGCAGTAGTTTGGCAGCCTCGCCTATCTTTTCCTCATCAGCAAATTCATACCGGCACATTCCGAGAATGCACAGCGGAGTGTTTCCTTCATTGTTCTTGGCATTGAAATCTGCGCCACGTTCGAGGAGTATGCGGACAGCTCTATCATCAGCAAATTCACAGGCGAGATGAAGTGGAGTGCGATTTCCATAAGTTTTATCTCTGTTATCAACTGCAATCTCTCTGAAAGCGTCAATTATTTTGCTTTCCGGTTCGCGATACCGATACAGTTCCAATATTCTATCACAAGTTACCATTATCTATCTGTTTTACGAGTTCATTAAGATGATTGTATTTACCGCCGAGAATAGATGATATTCTTCTCACCTCACTATACAGGCGCAGCCGAAATGCACTCTCTGCCTTTAGCCGCATGAGTTGTGTGATCGCTTGAGTGGGCAGAGCTTCTTGTGGCATCGGACAAAATGGAGAACTTTCTTTATATTCCCATTGCTCAAAAGGTGGCGGAAGTTTTTCTGTCTTGTCTATCGGTTCTTTGGGTAACGACAGTTCAGCTTCTCTCAACTGTTCATAGCATTTCTCGTATTGTCCGATTTCAAACCAACAGAGTGCTTTGTTAAACAATAGTGCGGAGTCTTTTCTTACTATTTTGTCAAAACATAAATAGGCAAGGGAAAATGCTTTATGAGTCAGATAAGTCATCCCGGCATTAAACAGGTGCCCCATGTCCTCGTTTGTCATCTCTTTTTTGTCGTCTAACAGTCCCATCAGAGAGTCTTATTATTATTTTATTTCTACATTTCCTTTTTCGTTCATGGCAAACGGAACTGTATAGTAATTAGTCCATACCTTTCGGCCTTTGACTTCAGGGTGTTCGTCTTTTCTGACAAAGTTTAATTCGAATGACTGTTGCACTATATGGTAATCTCTCTTTCTTTCATCACTCCAGTTTTTCCAATGTTGTTCGTATTTTTTGAGTACAGGAGTGATATAAAATCTATATTTTTCTATCGATTTAAACTCATATTGCCCTCCATCTTCCTGGGCTGCTACCAGTTCTACACCTGCTGAGGTTTTTTTGATGATTTCTTCGGCATTCAATAAGTTTAGGTCGAGAGGTGTTGTGTATTGGTAAGAATAATTGATTGATTTTCTCTTTTGGGGCTCTTCTGGCATAAATTTACCATCCGTGTAATTAATAGTCAAGTCATAATCATTATTATCTTTGTCTATGTATCTCACATTGATTTCGCTTAAGATATTCTCTAGTTTGTGATCTTTGGAATCTTCAGACCATTCAAGGCTGTAGATTTTGCATTCTTCAGTATTTATATTGGTTTTTACAAGTTCCTTAATTTTTTCCATTCCTTCGTCAGAAGCCATTGCAAGGTCCTTTCCACCCAATGAACAAGAGGTGATTGTAACTGTCGTAAAAGTAATTACAAATAGATTTTTTAATAAATTCATTTTCATACGATAAGATTGTTAATTTATAAATTGTTTTTAGTTAAATAAAGTCCTAAATCCGTCAAACCTGGTTTTATGAGTCAAAATAATTAATTTCAAAAATGATCTATTTATCAGAGTTGTCGTGTTGAATATAGAGTAACTTCTATAGTCTTATGGTAATTGTCTTTAACAAATTGCCAGTTTGCGGTTTCTATAGCAGTGTGTATTTATCTTTCTTGCTTCTCTTTTAATCCGGTGCGCTTTATAGTAGCTGCGTTTTGGCTCATACCTTTAGTAGTAGAATATTACCCCTACGTACTTTTTCCTCCGTTGTATTGAAAAAGCAAGTATTATCCTCTCTTTATTCTATTTTATAGAATATAAATATATTATATATATGAATATATAATGCTAATAATCAAATAATTATATATAAATATGATATTATAAACTATATAATTCGGTATAAAAATAGTCTTTTCTCACTATTTAGGCAACTAAATGGAACTTTTTTTTCTTCGCAAGCTCTAAATCTGTTTTATCGCAAAAAACAGGCAGCTTAAATAATTGATAGATTATAATATGTAAAATTGAGGAAAAAGATAATAAGAGATTGGCTAAATTAATTGATGGATTTTTTAAGAGCAGATTTGTTGTGTATAATGATAGTCGTATATCGTTTATTACGAGTTTTGGAATTAATCATCTATAATAACACACTCCTCCAAATAACGGTTTATTTCTAATGATATTCTATCTTTTCCGATACAACCACCACCAGCCTGCGACCACAAATTAGGCTTCACACTTCATTTAATCTGCAATTCTATAATCTGTCCGTCGATTGTAATCCTCATACAATATAGATACTTCTCCGTTTTTCAGCAAACGAGTTCTTTTAATAAAAAATAAAATGTTGAATGTTTTTCTTTTCATACTGTCCGATTTAAAAAGGCGTTAAACATACAAAATCAGACACAGAAAGCAAAGATGCAAAATGTTGAATAATAGTGATATAATGTCTTATTCGTGGGGCTTTTTCGCTTCTCGTTTTACTCCCACGAATAAGCACGTGAAAGATGCTTTGAAACGCTTTAAAATGGCAGGTAAGATAAAAAAAGAAATCCCTGACAATCATTGATTATCAGGGATTTACATTGATTTTCTTTCTTTTGATGTGGTGCCACCAGGAATCGAACCGGGGACACAAGGATTTTCAGTCCTTTGCTCTACCAACTGAGCTATGGCACCATCGTGCGTTTTGCGACTGCAAAGGTAGTTATATTTTTTAATTTGCAAAATTTTTGCTTATAAAATAATCCTTTTAGTCATTCAGGGAGTTCCATCCTTGCGCTTTCAGAGCAATTTCAGTACCGTCTCGGGTGATCATACCGGCTCCCAAAGAGGGGTTGGTTATATGTCCGATCACACGTACTCCCGGAATTGTAATTACTTCGTCGTGTAAGGTGAGGGGGACGGTAAAAAGAAGTTCGTAATCTTCTCCGCCATTCAGTGCTACTGTAACGAGATTTATATTGAATTCTTCGGCCATTGAGGCTGTTTGGTAATCGATAGGTATTCTTTCTTCGTATATGCGGCAGCCGGTATGGCTTTGATTGCAAATATGCAATAATTCCGAAGAAAGCCCGTCAGAGACGTCCATCATGGCAGTAGGTACGATATTTCTATCTGAGAGTTCTTTAATAATATCTTTCCTTGCTTCTGGTTTAAGTTGGCGTTCGAGCAGGTATTCTTTTCCTTCGAATGCCGGTTGGAAGTCTGACTCTCCCGCGAAAACTTTTTTCTCTCGCTCGAGTAATTGAAGTCCCATATATGCTGCTCCGAAATCGCCGCTGACACAGATCAAGTCATTTTCACGTGCACCGTTCCGGTAAACGATTTTATCGGTATCGGCTTCGCCAATGCAAGTTATGCTTATGGTAAGTCCTGTCATAGATGCCGAGGTGTCGCCTCCTACAATATCTACTCCGTAAACTTCACAGGCAAGTCGCAGACCGGCATAGAATTCTTCAAGGTCTTCTATCGAAAATCGTTTTGAAATACCCAAAGATACGGTGATTTGTTTCGGTTGTCCGTTCATAGCATATATGTCAGAAAAATTTACGACGGCCGATTTATATCCGAGGTGTTTCAGAGGTACGTAAGTAAGATCGAAATGTACGCCTTCAAGCAGAAGGTCAGTAGTGACGAGTGTTTTTTTGTCTTTGTACTCAAGTACGGCGGCGTCATCACCCACTCCTTTCAAGGTAGATTCGTTCTTCGATTCTAAGTTTTCGGTAAGGTGCTTTATCAATCCGAATTCTCCTAAAGTTGCTATTTCTGTTCTCTTCTTCTCTTCCATAATATGCTTATTATTTTACAACAAAAGTAACGCATAGTCTTGTTTTAGAGAAAATATGCGTTACTTTTTATTTTATCGGGTGGTGAAACAATGCATTTATCAGAATGTTTCTACCAGTTTCTTCATAATTAGTGTCATTTTGGGTTGTGCGGAGGCGGCAGCTTTTTGTACTTCTTCATGAGATACTTTTTCGACTATACCTTCTACTCCCAAATCGGTAATTACAGAAATAGCGAAAACATTTATTCCACTATGGCGAGCTACGATAACTTCGGGTACGGTCGACATCCCTACCGCATCACCGCCTATTATATGAAAATACCGGTATTCTGCCGGAGTCTCGAATGTAGGGCCTTGTGTACCTACATAAACACCTTGTTGTACCTTAATGTTGTTTTCATCTGCGATTTTCAAGGCTTTTTTTATCAATTCTTTAGAGTATGCTTCGCTCATATCGGGAAAACGTACTCCTAGTTCTTCGAAATTTTTTCCTCGTAAAGGATGTTCCGGGAACAGATTTATATGATCACGTATGATCATCAGATCACCGATCGCGAAATCGGGATTCATTCCACCGGCTGCATTCGAAAGGAACAACGTTTTTATGCCTATTTCTTTCATTACTCGTACCGGGAAGGTCACTTGTTTCATGTCATAACCTTCATAAAAATGGAATCTTCCCTGCATAGCCATGATGTCTTTCGATCCCAGTTTCCCGAATATCAATTTACCGCTGTGTCCTTCTACAGTCGAAACGGGAAAATTGGGAATGTCTTTGTAGGGTATTTCTTTTTCTATGGCAATGTGGTTTACCAATTCTCCCAATCCTGTACCGAGAATGATTGCGGTTTCGGGCATTTTGGGAAGCTGATCTTTCAGAAAGGCAGCTGTTTGTCTGATTTTTTCTAACATAATCGAGTTTTTTAGGAATTCCTTTTACTACAAATATAAAAAAAATTTATAGGAAAAACTAATAATGGTACAGTTCTATTTTTCGGTGGTGCGGGGAATGTAATTACGGCTATTTTTCATAACGGTATCGAATATATGATGGTCGAACTCTATTCCCTGTCCTTGCAGAAATTGTACTTTTAAGGGAAGATAATATATCGATTTACGGAGTCGTTCGTCTATATCTTTTTGATGTATAAGCCTTGCTGCATCTTTTTCGGTCACGATGATGACGGGGGCTTCATTTTCTTTTTCAGAAATCGTCTTGATATATGCGATGTCTTTTGCCGTAAAATTATGGTGGTCGCCAAATGCAATCGATCGGGCATGCGTACAGGTAGCTTTTATTTTTTGTTCGAAAGTTTCGGGTGAGGCTATTCCCGAAACAATAAGTACATTATGATGACAAGACAGGGAGTCTAATGTACGTTCGGGCCCGTTGAACAAGGGTATGATTTCTCCATAAGCAAAGGTGGAAAAATATAATCGCTGATAAGGAAAAAGTTGCAAGTGCTTGGTAATAATTCTGAAATCTATCGGTTTTATTCCTTTGGGACATTTGGTAACGATAACGATACTTGCCCGGTTTTTTCCGGATATGGGTTCACGCAAACGGCCGGCTGGTAATAGTTTATCTTCGTATATCAGCCGATTGAAGTCGGTGAGTAATATCGATGTCGATGGGGTTACATACCGGTGTTGGAAAGCATCGTCGAGTAATATTACTTCTATATCGGGATATAACTCGAGCAGTTTGTTTATACCTCTTCTGCGATTAGCGTCGACTGCAACGACTACATTTGGGAATTTTCGTTTCATTTGAAAGGGTTCGTCACCTATCTCTATAGACGTGGATCGGTCATCGGCAATTCTGAATCCTTTTGTTTTGCGTTTATATCCTCTACTGAGTATTGCAATTTTATATTTAGGTGAGAGTAAATGAATGAGATATTCGGTATGTGGGGTTTTGCCGGTACCTCCTACGGTGATATTACCGACAGAAATAACCGGTACCGGAAAATTCTCGCTGGAAAGTATTTCCCAGTCGAAAAGCCGATTTCTTAATCTAACTCCGGTTCCGTAAAGAGCGGCAAAGGGTAAGAGCCATTTGTGTATTTTTACCGTATTTTCCTCATTCATAGCGGTTTGTGATTATTGTTATTCTATTGTAATATCTTCACATCTTGTTTGTATCGGGTCGATATGCTGTATTTTTTTTAATGCCATGTAATAACGGTAGTTTTCGCCGAGAACAGACCGAGTCACTCTGGTCGAAACTGTTGTTGTAAGTTGTTTGATGAATTCTTCATAGATATTCTTTTTTGCCGGAAAATCAACTCGTTTATAATCGGTGACCGAGGCTTTTTTAGCAATCCATTTAACAGCGTCTGATAGACTGCCTAACTGATCTACCAGACCAATATGTAATGCATCGGCTCCGGCCCATACTCGTCCTTCTGCGATATTTCGTATTGCGGTTTCTTGTTTTTTACGCCCCTCGGCACAGCGTTTTATAAAAAGGTTGTACCCACGCTCTACGTACTCTTGCATACGTTTTTTTTCTATATTATTCATAGGACGGTTTATTACCGGAAAATTTCCGTATCGATTGGTTTGTACTCCGTCGAATGTCAAACCTAATTTGTCGGTAAGTAACTCAGATGCATCGGGAACCAATCCGAAAATGCCGATCGATCCTGTAAGTGTAGCGGGGTCGGCAAAGATACGATCGGCATCGCATGATATATAATATCCGCCTGAAGCTGCATAATCACCCATAGAAACAGCTACTGGTTTTACTTTTCTTAATCGGTTTACTGCGGCCCAAAGTTGCTCTGATCCGAAAGCGCTACCTCCCGGGGAATTTACTCGTAAGACAACTCCCACTATCGAAGCGTCGTCTTGTATTTTTTTCATTTCCGACACCAGTTTTTGTGAGTCGATCCCTTCTTCAGTCGAATTTATACCGTCGATTTCACCTGTCGCATATAGAACGGCAATTTTATTTTTGCTGTTGTTTTCGTATTTTTTTAGAGTAACGATATCGGGTACAGTTGCTATATTTAGGTCATCTATCGAATTTACACCGGCTAAGTCGGCAAGTTTCTGCTCTATATCGGTTCTGTAAGATAGGCCGTCGATCAGACCTTCTTGTAATAGCTGTTTTCCGTCTTGCATTAGGATTAGCGAATCGGCGTAATTGTTCAATGTATATACTGCCAATTTTCTGTCGGCTGATATTCCCTTTACTACATGTGACCAAATCGATCTTAAATAAATATTCGTTTGTTGTTTATTGGCATCGCTCATTTGGGTAGAGATATAGGGTTCTACCGCCGACTTAAAAGTTCCGACTTTAAAAACTTGTATTTTTACACCGACTTTATCTAATGTATTTTTAAAAAATATGCGTTCAGAAGCTAACCCTTTGAAGTCGAGCATACCAACAGGATTCAGAAATATGCTGTCGGCTGCAGCTGCCAGGTAATATTCGGGTTGAGTGTAATTATCCCCGTAAGCAATGATAAATTTTCCGCTTGTTTTAAATCGTTTTAATGCTTGTCTTATTTCGTCGATCGAGGCATATCCTCCCGAGAATCCGTTTGCTTCGATGTATATTCCTGATATATTGGGATTTACTTGTGCGATTTTTATAGCTTTTAATATATCGTCGAGCCCGGGAGTTATATAAGTGTTTTCATCGAAGAAAGCTAAAGGATCTTCTTTGGTACGTTCTTGCAATGTGCCTTCGAGTTTCAGATAAAGTACAGTATTAGGCCGATCGGTATAGGTAGGTGTAGAGGTAAACGAAATAGCCCCGATAAGTAAACTGATTCCTATGAAAATGATTAAAAATCCCGAGACGAATACTCCGAGTATACAGGCAAACATGCTTTTAAAAAAATCTTTCATAACAGAAAATATTGCGATAATTTAATATAAACAAAATATTGTACAAACTATAGCAAATATATATTTTATTTTCGACATGATTGTCCTTTTTACTTAATTATCCGTTTTATACATGCAAAATACGATGGTTGGCGATGTTAAACTTCCTTTTTTCTGAGTTTAAAGAAGATGTTCTATAAAAACAATCTTTTAGGCCGTAGTGTTGTAGATGTAATTAAAACATTAATATGGTCCGATTATGAAAACTTCATTTTTATTTTTAGCTAAAGGGTTCGAGGAGATAGAGGCTATTTCGGTTGCTGATATATTACGTCGTGCCGGAATTCCGTTTAAACTAATTTCGATGAGCGGAGAAAAAGAGGTGACCGGAGAACATGGTATAACGGTAATAGCTGATGAGTTGTATGAAAAAGCTAAGTTCGATGATGTTGATTTTTATATTATCCCGGGAGGAGTGGAAGGTACTAAAAATCTTTTCATGAATGACGATTTTAAAATGAATCTGCTCAACCATTATAATCAGGGACATTATGTGGGAGCGATAGGGGAGGCTCCTTCCATTTTGGGAGAATTGGATATTTTAAATGAAAAAAATGCTACGGCATTACCGGCCTATATGCATTTTTTACAAGGTGCTACTTATACCGGATTACCTATCGAGATACAAGATAATGTAATTACAGGACGCGGAGCTGGAGATTCGTTTAAATTCGGAATAGGAATCGTTTCTATGTTGACGGATAAGAATACAGCCGATAAAGTATCGAAAGAACTACTTTTAATTATGGGCTGATTTGATAAATAGTTTTATTTTATTTAAACGGTGATAATATAATTTATCACCGTTTTTTATTGCTTTGATTATTAGGTAAATGAAATTTATTTGTAAAAAATACTTCAAAATCAATATGACTAATCAGAGAAAAGTTATATTTTTGCACATCCAAAGCGATATCAGGCTCAATAATTGAGAACAGGTACAGATTGAAAAAAAGTTTGAAAAAAAGTCTGAAAAAATTTGGAGGTGGAATTAAAAAAGTATT